>JAJYAX010000220.1 GCA_021779275.1 Deltaproteobacteria bacterium
GAAAGAGAGAGCCCCGCCCTTGCCGCCTCCCTGCATCTGGCGCATGAAGAAGATCCAGACCCCGATCAGGAGCAGCATCGGGAACCAGGAGACGAAGATGGTCATCCACCAGCTCTCTTTCTGGTTTTCCTGCACGGTGATATCCACGTCCGCCTTCCTGAGTGTGGGAATCAGTTCAGGATCATTGGTCGGGGAAATGGTCTGGAAGGGTTTGCCGTCCTTCAAGGCGCCTGATATCATGTTGCCGTTGATGGTGACACGGTTGACCGACTTGCTTTCGATACTGGTCAGAAACTGACTGTAGGTAAGCGAACTGGTGTTGGTCTGGGTTTTATTGTTGAAAATATTGAAGAGCAGGATCATGGTCAGGCCAATCACCAGCCACATGCTGAGGTTTTTGTAAAATGTGTTCAAAGAGTCCTCCGGTGGCTCCTGAGAATTATCAAGTGGCCGCTGTCTGCTTCATTCAGGGTGCAGAATCGGTGAGATTTCCTATTGTCCAGTACAGGCTACATAATTGTAAAGCATAATTATCGGATGTCGAGTTGGAAAGTCAGTTTTTTTCTATTGGATGTTCTTTGTAAAGTATTGGACAGGATTGACCCCGATGGTGTTCTCCCGCATTTCCTTCAAGGCCATGACCAGGGCGGCGGCGCCGGTCGCCGTGGTTGTATAGGGAATATGAAAATCCAGGGCGGCCCGCCGGATCGTGTAGGAATCCTCGGTGGTCCGTTTACCCAGTGAGGTGTTCACAATCCAGGAAATATCCAGATCCTGGATCCTGTCAAGAATATGGGGGCGTCCCTGGGAGATCTTGTTCACCTTGGTGCAGATAACCTGGTTTTTCTGCAGATACTCCGCCGTCCCGTCGGTTGCCAGCACGACAAAGCCCATCTCGACCAGGTCGCGTGCCACCTGCACCAGGGCCTTCTTGTCGCTGTCGCGGACGCTGACAAAGACATTTCCCGAGACCGGGAGTCTGGAGCCTGCGGCAAGAAAGGCCTTGGCCATGGCCAGTCCCAGGTTGTCGTCGATGCCCATGACCTCGCCGGTGGACTTCATCTCCGGGCCGAGCAGGGTATCGACCTTCGGGAAACGGTCAAAGGGAAAGACCGCCTCTTTCACCGCCCAATGTCTGATGGTGACCTCGTTGGTCAGGCCGAGCTCGGGCAGGGTCGCCCCCAGCATGATTTTGGTGGCCAGCTTGGCCAGCGGCACGCCGGTGGCCTTGCTGACAAAGGGCACGGTCCGGGAGGCCCGCGGGTTTACCTCCAGCACGTAGAGGTCATTGTCTTTGATGGCGTACTGGACGTTCATCAGACCGATAACCCCGAGTTCCTCGGCCATGGCCCGGCTGGCGCGTTTAATCTCGTCGATCAGTACTTCCGAGAGGGTGTGCGGAGGGAGCACGCAGGAGGAGTCGCCGGAGTGGATGCCCGCCTCTTCGATATGCTCCATGATGCCGCCGATTACGGTCATTGTCCCGTCGCAGATGGCATCCACGTCCACCTCAATTGCGTCCTGCAGAAACTTGTCGATCAGCACCGGATGTTCCTGCATGGTCCCGGCCACGGCCTGCATGAAGTCCCTGATCCCCTGATCGGTGTAGACGATACGCATATCCCGGCCCCCCAAGACATAGGAGGGACGGACGACCACCGGATAACCGATCCTCTGCGCCGCGGCCAGGGCCTCTTCCAGGGTGTGGGCCGTATCATTTTCCGGCTGACGGAGGTTCAGCTTCTGCAGGAACTGCTGGAAACGCTTCCGGTCCTCGGCCCGGTCGATGGCGTCGGGCGGGGTGCCGATGATCTTGACCCCGGCCTGTTCCAGGGATACCGCCAGGTTGAGCGGGGTCTGGCCGCCGAACTGGACGATAACCCCGTCCGGTTTTTCCAGGTCGATGATGTTCAGGACATCCTCGCGGGTCAGCGGCTCGAAGTAGAGTTTATCCGAGGTGTCGTAGTCGGTGGAGACCGTCTCCGGGTTGGAGTTGATCATAATCGACTCGACGCCGATCTCCCGCAGCGCAAAGGCCGCATGCACGCAGCAGTAATCGAACTCTATTCCCTGGCCGATCCGGTTCGGACCGCCGCCCAGGATAACGATCTTTTTCCGGTCGCTGGCCACCGCCTCGTTTTCCGTCTCGTAGGTGGAGTAGCAGTAGGGGGTGTAGGATTCAAACTCGGCGGCGCAGGTATCGACCATCTTGTAGACCGGCAGTACGTCCAGTTTTTTGCGCAGATTCCGGACATCGTCGCGGGACGTCCCGGTGAGAGTGGAGAGCTGGATGTCGGAGAATCCCTCGCCCTTGCATCTGCGCAGGAAATCGGTGTCGAACCCCTGAAAGCCCCGCTCACGGATCAGCATTTCGGTATCGACGATCTGCCGCAGGTTATGCAGGAACCAGGGATCGATCTGGGTCAGTCGGTACAGCTCCTCGATGGGCATGTCCCGCTTCAGGGCCTCATAGATATGGGCGACCCGTTTGGAATTCGGGACCCGCAGGCCCTTTTCCAGGTCTTCGGTCTCCAGGTGGTCCAGCATGTCCCGCCCGTCGCCGCCGAAGCCGAAACGCCCGGTCTCCAGGGAACGCATGCCCTTTTGAAAGGCCTCCTTGAAGGTCCGGCCGATGGCCATGGTCTCGCCCACCGATTTCATGGCGGTGGTCAGGACATCGTCGGCCTCCGGGAACTTCTCGAAGGTCCAGCGGGGGATCTTGACCACGCAGTAGTCGATGGAGGGCTCAAAGGACGCGTAGGTCTCCCGGGTGATGTCGTTTCTGATCTCATCCAGGGTATAGCCCACGGCCAGCTTGGCGGCGATCTTGGCGATGGGGAAGCCGGTGGCCTTGGAGGCCAGCGCCGAACTTCGGGAGACCCGGGGGTTCATTTCGATGACCATGATTTCCCCATCCTCCGGGTTGACGGCGAACTGGACGTTGGAGCCGCCGGTCTCAACCCCGATCTCGCGAATGATGGCGATGGCCGCGTCCCGCATCTCCTGATATTCGCGGTCGGTGAGGGTCTGGGCCGGGGCGACGGTGATGGAATCGCCGGTATGGACCCCCATGGCGTCCATGTTTTCAATGGAACAGATGATGACCACATTGTCGTTCTTGTCCCGCATGACCTCAAGCTCGAACTCTTTCCAGCCGAGGAGGCTCCGCTCCAGCATGATCTCGCTGGTCATGGACAGGTCGAGTCCGGATATGCAGAACTGCTCCAGTTCCTGGCGGTTATAGGCGACGCCGCCGCCGGTGCCGCCCAGGGTGAAGCTCGGTCGGATGATGATCGGGAAGCCGATCTCGTCGGCCGCGGCCATGGCCTCGGCCTTGGTGTGGACGATGGCCGATTCCGGGACCTTCAGGCCGATGGCCTTCATCGCCGCCCGGAACTCTTCCCGGCCCTCCGCCTTCTTGATTACCGCGATATTGGCGGCGAGGAGTTCGACATTGTACTTCTCCAGTATCCCGGTCTCGGCCACCTTGATGGCGGTATTCAGGGCCGTCTGGCCGCCAAGGGTCGGCAGCAGGGCGTCGGGCCGTTCCTTTTCGATGACCTTGATGACCATCTCCGGGGTGATCGGCTCAATATAGGTTGCGTCGGCCAGTTCCGGATCGGTCATGATGGTGGCCGGATTGGAGTTGATCAGGACAACCTCGTATCCCTCCTCCTTCAGCGCCTTGACCGCCTGGGCCCCGGAATAATCGAATTCGCAGGCCTGGCTGATGATGATCGGCCCGGAGCCGATGATGAGGATTTTATGAATATCTGTTCGTTTCGGCATGGTAGCTCTGCTGTAATGGAGAGGTCTGGAGGTTCGCTGTGGCTGTGGACCGGCAATGGTTGCGCATGGTCTAGCCCTTCATCATGTGGATAAAACGATCAAAGAGGTAGAGCGCGTCATGGGGCCCCGGCGCGTGCTCGGGATGGTACTGGACCGAAAAGGCCGGAAATTTCCGGTGCCGCATCCCTTCGTTGCTGCCGTCGTTCAGGTTGATATGGGTGATCTCGACCTCTTCCGGATTCAGGCTGGCCGGGTCAACGCAGAAGCCGTGGTTCTGGGCGGTGATCTCCACATGGCCGGTGGTCAGGTCTTTTACCGGCTGGTTGCCGCCGCGATGCCCGAACTTCAATTTGTAGGTCGTGCCGCCATAGGCCAGTCCCATCATCTGGTGGCCGAGGCAGATCCCGAAGATGGGCACTTTTCCCAGGAGCGTGCGGACCGTCTCCACCACCCCCCGAACGCCTGCCGGATCGCCCGGACCGTTGGAGAGGAAGACCCCGTCCGGCCGCATCGCCAGCACCGTCGCCGCGTCTGTGGTGGCGGGCACCGCCTGTACCAGGCAGCCCTTTTCGGTCAAGACCCGAAGCTGA
>JAJYAX010000221.1 GCA_021779275.1 Deltaproteobacteria bacterium
GGCAGACGGTGACGCAGCCGAAGCAGCCGGCCAACACGATATTGTCGTATGGCGCAAGCATCTGCAAAATCTCTTCAATGGGTTTTGGAGTACCTGTTATCATACGTCTATCCCTCCTGTTTATGATGTTGGGGCCATGCGAGCCGCATTGATCGGACTTGGCCCGAGTTCCTGGATCTCGGTCACGAACCCGCTGACGAAGGCGGCAAATTTTGCCCCTTCGCCGGCACTGAGATTGAACATCCGGATGCGGTCGGCGCCGATATTGATCTTCTCCAGTATGTCGTGGACACGCTTCACCCGTGCCCGCGCCCGGAAATTACCGTTGACGAAATGACAGTTTCCTTCAAGGCATCCCATGATCATGACGCCGTCGGCGCCGTTCTCAAAGGCCTTGAGCAGGAGTGATTCCTCTATTCTCCCCGTGCATGGCAAAAGGACAATACTTGTCGTGGCGGGGTATGACCGTCTCTCCGAACCTGCCAGGTCCGCAGCACTGTACGCTCAATGTCGGCAGGCAAAGATGATGACACGTGCACGAAAGTCGCTCATTATTGTCCTCCTTTCGGAACCGCAGACTCGCTTCCGGTATACGATTCAAGTTTGGCGATGATATTACTGTCCAGATACCGGCCAAGGCTTATGGCCTTGGCTGGGCATTCGGCCACACAGATGCCGCAACCCTGACACAGGGCGGGGTTGATTTCGGCGGTATGCTGATCGTTGATAAAGGGCACTCCGTAGGGGCAGGCCCGGACGCAGGTCAGGCAGACGGCACAGTGAGCGGGATCCACCGTCGAGACGACGCCGGAGAGTTTCAGGCTCTTTTTCGAGAGGATGGTTGTGGCCCGGGCCACCGCGGCCTGGGCCTGGGCGATGGTCTCGGAGACATCCTTCGGCGCGTGGGCGGTTCCGGCCATAAACAGACCTTCACTGGGGAGATCGACGGGGCGGAGTTTCGCATGGGCCTCGATAAAAAAACCGGCCTTGTTGCGGGGAACGCGGAGCATGGAGGCCAGCTCGTCGGTATCCCGTGGTTTGATGCCGGTGGAGAGAACCAGCAGATCCGGGGTAAGCAAAATGTGCCTGCCGATGGAGGGATCAGTGATCGTGATCTCGATACCCTGTTCACTGGTCGTTATATCCGGCGGGTTTTCTTCCGGATCAAAGCGGATGAAGTTGATTCCCTGCAGGCGCGCCTTGCGGTAATTGAGTTCTCCCAGACCATAGCAGCGCATGTCGCGGTAGAGGACATCGACCCGTCCGTCGGGGCGCAGCTCTTTGAACTGCAGGGCGTTTTTCACCGCCTGATTACAGCAGACCCGTGAACAGTAGTCCAGGTATTGGCTGTCGCGGGAGCCGGCGCATTGCAGCATGACGATATGTTTGTGGGTTACGGCAGGGTCTGGGTGGTAGATTACACCTTCGAAATCCGTCTGGGTGATGACCCTGTCAAGGGTATCCAGACCGTAGAGGTCGGGCCGGGATTCTTCGGCGCCGGTTGCCACCAGTATGGCCCCGTGTTTTATCTTTCTGCTGCCCCCCGACGGGGTCATGATCTCGGACTCGAAGGAACCGACAAAGCCCTTCTGATCGATGACCATGGAATTCATGAACAGCTTGATGGCGTCATTGTTCATGACCCGCTCCTTCAGCCTTTGCACATAGAGGCCGATATCCTGGCCATCCATGCTCCTGCGCAGGGACTGCGCCATCCCGCCAAGCGTTGCCTGCTGCTCGACAAGATAGACGCCGAATCCCTGTTTGGCGGCCTCCAGCGCCGCCGTCATCCCGGCGACCCCGCCGCCGATGATCAGGAGGCTGGAGTCGACATCGAATTCCAGCTCCGTCAGCGGCCGGGTCTGGGAGACGTTGGCCACCGACATGCGCATCAGCCTCTTGGATTTTTCGGTGGCCAGGGCAGGCTCGGTGGGATGAACCCAGCTGCATTGATCCCGGATGTTGGCCATATCGAAAAAGTATTTGTTGATGCCGGCCTGACGCAGGGTCGACATGAACAGGGGCTCATGGGTGCTGGGCGAGCAGGCGGAAATTGAGACCCTGTTCAGCTTGTGCTTCCGGATGATGTCACGGATGCCCTCCTGCGAATCCTGGGAACAGGTGTAGAGCGGGTGGTCGGCGTAGACCACACCCGGCAGCGTCCTGGCGTATTCCGCCACTCCCGCCACATCAACGACGGAGGCGATATTGGCGCCGCAATGACAGACAAAGACCCCGATCCGCAGTTCCTCGTCGGGGCTGGAGGGCTGTTCGTCGGGCAGGACCTCTTTGGTGATCAGCCTTCCCCTGGCTGTGGCCAGATCGGCGGATGCGACCTGGGCCGCGGCCGAGGCCTCGCTGACCGTCTCGGGGATGTCCTTGGGGCCGTTGAAGGCGCCGCTGACGAAGATGCCTGGCCGGGAGGAGGCCAGCGGCTCGAAGGTGTCGGTAACGGCAAACCCGTAGCCGTCCACGTCGATGCCCAGCAGATTAGCCAGATCTTTTGTCTTTTCCGGGATCTGGATGCCGACGGACAGGACGACCATCTCGAAGATCTCGGACTTTTTGTTGCCTGCGCCGTCGATATAGCGGAGTTCGAGGTTGCCGGTGACCGGGTCTTCGAAGACCCGGCTGATCATGGCCCGCACATAGCGGACATTCTTTTCTTTGGCCCTGGTCACATACTCGTCGAAGTTTTTGCCGAACGAGCGCATGTCAATATAGAAGATGGTGGGTTCGATGGATGAATCGTGCTCGCGGGCGATAAAGGCCTCTTTGGTTGCATACATACAGCAGACGGAGGAGCAATAATCCCGATTGCAGGAATGATCGCGCGACCCGACGCACTGGATCCAGGCGATTTTTTTCGGATGGGCGCCGTCTCCGGGTCTTGAAACCGTCCCCGAAGTCGGCCCGGAGGCGGAGAGGAGCCGTTCGAACTCGATGCTGGTGACGACGTTTTTATACTGTCCGTACCCGAACTCCCCGCGTTTCCTGGCGTCAAAAACCTCGAAGCCCGGTGAAAAGATCACCGAGCCGACATCGATTTCGACCTCTTCTGCCGTATGGTTGTAGTCTATGGCATTCAGCCCGCAGATGGAGCGGCAGATGCCGCAGGCCCCGGTATTCAGGTGGACGCAGCTGGCCTCGTCGATGACCGGAACCCGGGGGACCGCCTGAGGAAAGAAGATGTTGATGGGTTTCCGGATGTTCAGACCTTCATTAAACCGGTTGAGAAGCGGTCGTGGCGACTTGTTGGTCAATGTATTCACGTCGAAAAAATTCACCGGGCAGATCGAGGCGCAGGCGCCGCAGACCTGACAGATGTCTATTCCTGCCTCTATGCCTTCGGGCGCCATCTTCAATGCCCCGATATTCATAACCTTTTGGCACATCATCGAACAGAGGCCGCAGCGAATGCAGTCCTGCATGTTCTTGCCTGCGATCTCCTCCTTGATGGCCTTGGAACGGCCTACGATGGCAGCTCCCAGACTTTTCTCCAGCTCAGGCGCATTGGTCACCGCTATGGCTGCAAACTTGTCCGGGCAGGCGACGAAACAGGCGCCGCAGGCCGTGCATTTCTCCGGCAGGATCCTGGCGATCTCTCCTTTTTCCCAGACGATGGCAGTCTGGAGGCAGGATCGGAAGCACAGGCCGCATTTCTGGCATTTCTCTTCATCGACGGAGAAGGTCCAGGCCTGGAAGGATTCGGCCTTTGGCCTGCCGGGGCCTGTGATTATCCGTTTTTCCGTGGATTTGAGCTTCTTCTTCTTTTCGTCCGGGTTCGGCTGTTCCGGGAAATGGGAGGTATAGGTAACCGGACAGGTGATCTCGCAGAGTCCGCAGCCGTTGCATTTGACCGTGTCCACATAACGGGCGTGCCGGACGATGGTTGCCCTGAAATGACCGGCCGTGCCGCTCAGGCCTTTCACCTCGCTGTGGGTCAGCAGCTCGATATTCTTATGCCGACCCACCTCGACCAGTTTCGGCGAGACGATACACATGGAACAGTCGTTGGTCGGAAAGGTCTTGTCGAGCTGGGCCATCTTGCCGCCGATGGCAGGCGAGCTTTCAACCAGGTGCACCTTGAATCCGGAGTTGGCGAGATCGAGCGCGGACTGCATGCCGCTGATTCCGCCGCCGACAACCATCACAGCACCGGTGGGGGGCTGAACTGCTTCCGTCATTCTGTCAAGATGTTGAGTCATGCCGAACCCTCCCCGGCTGAAGTGGAATTAACGAAAATATGTGTGAGGATACCCGGATCGATCAGATGCACCTTCTGCTGTTTCTTCGGATAGTCGCCGCTGAGTGCGGCGGCGATGAGTTCGGTGGCGAAGAAGACCGGCAGGAGCGTGCCTGCGCCTGGATTGTC
>JAJYAX010000222.1 GCA_021779275.1 Deltaproteobacteria bacterium
ATGCAGTGCATTTTCCTCAACACCACCGGAGAGGATTTTGCCGCTGGCAGGAGTGACGGTATTGTAGGCTCTGGCCAATCGTGTAATACTGTCGAGAAGAATCACCACGTCTTTTTTATGTTCAACCAGGCGCTTTGCCTTTTCAATGACCATCTCAGCAACCTGGATATGGCGTTGAGGAGGCTCGTCGAAGGTGGAGCTGACGACCTCGGCGGCCTTGACGCTCCGCGTCATCTCCGTTACTTCCTCAGGACGCTCGTCGATCAACAGGACGATCAAATAGACCTCCTTATGATTCCTGACGATGGAGTTTGCAATCTTCTGCATCAAGACGGTTTTACCCGTCCTCGGAGGAGCAACGATCAACCCCCTCTGCCCTTTGCCGATTGGACAGAACATATCCATCAGGCGCATGGAAAAGTTATCCGGCTGCCATTCAAGGTTGAACTTTTCGTTAGGATGGAGCGGTGTCAGATTTCCGAAGAGGGTCTTTTGCTTGACAGCCTCCGGAGGATCAAAATTAACACTTTCAACCTTTAATAAGGCAAAATACCTCTCACCTTCCTTCGGGGCACGAACAAGCCCATCGACAACATCGCCTGTGCGGAGGTTCAAGCGTCGGATCTGGGAGGGAGAAACATAAATATCATCGGGACCTGGCAGGTAGTTGTACTCTGATGCCCGGAGAAAGCCAAACCCGTCGGGAAGGATCTCAAGGACGCCATTTCCGCGCATCTTCCCGTCCTCTTCAGACTGCGCCTGCAGCAACGAGAAGATCAACTCCTGTTTTCGCATGGAGCTGAATCCTTCCACCTTGAATTTTCGGGCTAATTTTACCAGTTCACCAATCTTTAAAAGTTTTAGTTCCGCCAGATTCATTAATCACTTTCTCCTTACATGGGGTTGCTTGGCAGGATAATACAGGTGACGCTGCATGTATTTTAAATACATATCCAGCGGTTTACATTATACTACGATCCGTTCCAGACCAGATTTTTGCCTTTATTGCCGTGCGAGGACGAATATGCCGGCAAGATGTCTTATCGATGAGATATTTTTGTATAAGGTCAGAAATAGAATGGAACAATTGATGAGGTTTGTGAAGAACAGTTGCGTCCTTGAAGACTCCAGACCTGTACCTTCATACATTTACCCAAGACAGGGCACAACGATAAAACAAAAGGCTTTTTATAACGGAACGTCTATATGATCTATCAGAGGCGGGAGTTCATATTTCCGGACTGATATTCCCTTATACGGTTTCCCCCGGATGCTGTCAAGAGTTTTCCTGGCGGAAAATCCGTCCCTTTCTAAAAAATCAGCATGATTTCCACATGCATCCGGCCAGGTGAAAGACCTGCAGACATGTAAAGGTCCAGTGCCCGGAATTATCGATAACGGAATCGGCCAGCAAGGCCTTGCAGACTACAGGCATCTGGGCTGCGATAATGCTTCTGGCATCTTGTTCCGTGGCCTGATCCCGGACAATAACCCGTTGCACGCACCTGCTTTCTGTTGCAAATACCGTCACAATCCAATCAAAATCATCCTGCCAGCCCACCTCATACAGCAACGGGACCTCTACCAGAAGATTTTTTCCTGTCGAGACTATCTCCAGCGCAGACCTGTTAATCGCGGCACGGACCAAAGGATGTAAAATCCGTTCCAACTCGAATCGAATCGTCTTATCGATAAAGATCGTCTTCCGGAGCAATGCCCTGTCAACCAGGCCCTCGGAATCCAAAAATCGTGTCCCCCAGGCCTGGTGCACACCGTTCCAACCAGGCTGCCCCGTGTTCAGCAGGTCACGGCAAATCAGATCAGCATTAAGGATTTCGGTATTCAGGCATTTGGCCAAAAGTCTGCACACCGAACTTTTTCCAGTGGCTATTCCACCCGTGACAGCAATCTTCATACCATGCTTAATCTTCAAATAAAAATCTTTACCCGCGCCCTTCTTCTTGTTCTAAATCTTTTAGAACCTCAAAAAAATCGAGCCATAAAGGGGCTTCACATTCAAGCTTTTTTCCGGTTATCGGATGAATAAATCGCAGGCGGGAGGCATGCAGCATTTGTCGTATGATTTTTTTTGGGCAATGTCTCTTTCCGTAAAGGCTGTCACCTACCACAGGATGGCCAAGATGGGCCATATGGACCCTGATCTGATGCGTCCGTCCCGTCTCAATTCCTACTGCCACCAGACTATACATTCCGCCGAATTCTTTTACCACCTGCCAATGAGTGGCCGCATACCGGCCTCCCATCTCCCTCACCGCCATCTTCTGACGATGGACGGGATGCCTGCCGACCGGAGCTACCAGGCGGCCTTGCTTCTGATCCAATATTCCATGGACCAGGGCAAGATACTCTTTCTCCATGGCTCTATCTTTAAACATTTGGACGAGTTTCCTGTGGACATCCTCGCGCTTGGCGATCACCATAACCCCGGAGGTATCCTTATCCAGCCTATGGACAATACCGGGTCGTACACTATCACCAACGCCTGCAATCGACCCGCAATAATAGACCAGTCCATTGACCAGTGTTCCTGTCGGGTTGCCGCTCCCCGGATGCACCACCAGTCCCGGAGGTTTTGAAATCACAAGCAAATATTCATCTTCGTAAAGAACTGCCAGCTGAATTTTCTCAGGATGAACATGATGGGCGGGGGGAGATACGACGGATCCGGACACCTCATCGCCCACCTTTAAACGGTAACTGCTTTTCTTGACAGATCCAGTCACCAGAACCAAGCCGGCACGGACCGAAGAAATCAACCGGGAACGGGATATCTCCGGCAGTTTCTCGGCCAAAAAATGATCAAGGCGATCTCCCGCCTGTCTCTCGGCGATATGAAAAGAGAACTGAAAGGAAGAAGCAGACGGAGCGTCAGCACTGCAGGAGTTCATAGGAAGAGAAGAACTCGAAATAAAGAATACAACTCGGCAGACAAAAGCGTCAGGTCCGGGGCCTGACTTTCATGAGAAAATTGTATCTATTCGTTGAGACATCTTTTCCTCATCCACCTGTTGGGCCAGGGAGAGTTCCTTGACCAGCAGATTTCTTGCGGTATCCAGCATTTTCCGCTCACCGTAGGAGAGATCTTTATCAACGCTAAGAAGGAAGAGATCCCGCATGACCTCGGCGACGTCATGGATGGAACCGGTCTTGATCTTATCCATATAATCACGGTAGCGGCGATTCCAGGTCTGGGGACCGATATCCAGATCCCTCTCTTCGAGAATGGAGAGCACTTCATCAACCTCCTTCTTGGAGACAATTGAACGCAGGCCACCATGTTTGCAGCTCTGGGTTGGAATCATGATCGTCATCCTGTTGTCGAGGATCTGCAGAACATAAAACGTCTGATCTACACCTGCAACCTTTTGAGTCTCTATCGATGTTATCATCCCTACACCATGCGCCGGATATACAGCCATATCACCTTTTGCAAACACTGTCCTCACCCCGCCGAAAAAAGGAAATCCGTTATGAAGGAAAATCCTTCTTTGAAATGAGCCCCGAAGGCTCGAATACGAAAATAAAAGATGTGTATCATACCGCTTGATACCTTATGAAAATTACCGGAAAGCTCATTATAGCACAATACGACAGGAAACGCCCTAGTTTTTCTGGACGCGAGGGGAATGAGGTTGTCAATCCGAGAATATATATAATGACAGTAGCTACTTGATACTGTTCAGCAGATTCATCGCCCTCCCTGCATCATCCTGCAGAAAGCTTTCGATTCCTTGAATCAGAGAATCCATCCTGCCGGCAATCACCTCCTGCTCTTCTGCTGAAAACGGGGCGAGGACATAATGCTCCACAGGCATGCCGGGATGAGCCGAACCTTGCCCCGGTCTGCCGATGCCGATTTTTAGTCGAAAGAAATCTTTATCGCCCAGATGCTGCATCAGGGAACGGATGCCGTTATGTCCTCCGGAGCCTCCGCCGAAAACCAGCTTGATCCTGCCGGGTTTCATATCAAGATCGTCATGCACAACCAGCAGACGGTGCAGAGGGGTCTTGTAAAAATCGACAAACCTGGCGACGGCCTTGCCGCTCAGATTCATATAGACCAGCGGTTTGACCAGGCATACCTTCGTCCCGAAAAGGGAAGTCCGTACAAAAAGAGATTCCCACTTTTCCTGACTCAACGAACAACAAGATCTCCGCGCCAACTCATCCACGACCATGAAACCAATATTATGTCTGGTGCCGTTGTATTGTTCACCGGGATTTCCCAGTCCTGCGACGATAAAGGTTTCCTCACCCATAAAATTGTGTCCGGCGGCGGCTCATCTGAAAAAAAAGAAAATCCGGAAAAGGCGGAGCCTTTTCCGGATAGCGGATCAAACAGACAACGAGGCG
>JAJYAX010000223.1 GCA_021779275.1 Deltaproteobacteria bacterium
GTCCTGGGGGGTGGGCGCCTGTCTGGCCGACGACATGGGCCTGGGCAAGACCGTGCAGGCCCTGGCCGCCATCCTGCTGCGCGCCTCTCAGGGGCCCACCCTGGTGGCGGCGCCGCTCTCCGTCACCTCCAACTGGCTGGAAGAGGCCGGCCGCTTTGCCCCGACCTTGAACTGTATCGTCTTTGGACCGGGGGATCGCGGGCAGGTCATCCGGGACCTGCAGGCCTTCGACCTTCTGGTTGTCAGCTATGGTCTCCTGCCCCTGGAGGCGGAGCTGCTCAACTCGGTCTCCTGGCAGACGGTGGTCCTTGATGAGGCCCAGGCCATCAAAAACATGCAGACCAAACGCTCCAGGGCGGCCATGGAACTGCGGTCGGAGTGCCGGATCATCACCACCGGTACGCCCTTGGAGAATCATCTGGGTGAGCTGTGGACGCTTTTTAATTTTCTCAACCCCGGACTGCTGGGCTCTTTCAAGAAGTTCAACGAAAAATTCGCCATCCCCATCGAGCGTGATCAGGATAAGGAGGCCAGGGGCAGGCTGCGCAAATTGATTCGTCCCTTCATCCTGCGGCGCCTGAAGTCCGATGTCCTCCAGGAACTGCCCCCGAAGACCGAGATCACCCTGGAGGTCGAGATGAGCCCCGAGGAGCAGCTGCTCTACGAGGCCCAGCGGCGCAAGGCCCTGGAAAACCTGGAAGCCCACAGGGAGGAAGAGGCCGGGCAGCAGCATCTGCGCATCCTGGCGGAGATCATGAAGCTGCGCCGGTTGTGTTGCAACCCCAGCCTGGTCCTGCCGGAGGCGGGAATCGCCTCGTCCAAGCTGCGGGTCTTCATCGACACCCTGCGCGAACTCCTGGAAAACAACCACAAGGCCCTGGTCTTCAGCCAGTTTGTCGACCATCTCCGCATCCTTCGCGCTTACCTTGACGAACAGAAGATCAGCTATCAGTATCTGGACGGATCCACCCCCATCGGCCAGAGAAAGGAGAGGATTAGCAACTTTCAGAACGGCAATGGCGATGTCTTTCTGATCAGCCTGAAGGCAGGCGGCTCGGGCCTCAATCTCACCGCCGCCGATTATGTCATCCATATGGATCCCTGGTGGAATCCGGCCGTGGAGGACCAGGCCTCCGACCGGGCGCACCGGATCGGCCAGGAACGGCCGGTGACCGTCTATCGCCTGGTGATGAAGGATTCCATTGAACAGCAGATCGTCGCACTGCATAAACGGAAACGGGATCTGGCCGACAGTCTGCTGGAAGGAACCGATGCGGCCGGCAAGATATCGGCGGCAGAGCTGCTGGCGCTCCTGCAGGGGGAGAAGCCGTCCGCCCCGTGAGTCCCCAACCTGTATGACCATCGGTCTGGCAGTATAAACAGTAGGAGCAGGAAAGAGGATCCACAGGAGGTACGAGACATGACAGTGACAGAAGATCTATTGCAAAAGCTTCCGGCTGCGGAGGCTTTTACCCTTTCTGAATCCAGTACCAAGAGATCAAAATGTTTTGAGCGTGACAGCGGACACGTTTTTTAACTACCAGTTACGTGTGTAAGGGGATAAAACGGGAAGACAGTTTGATTTCTGGCCGGACCTTCCGATACCTTTCCGGCCTTGGCTGACTCTAGAAAAGGACATGAAGCATGACTAAAGAGGGCATTACCTTCACGCCAATCGGTGTGATTCGCAGTGAACATACGGCGGCCCGACAGACCCCCATCCAGCCGGTCTATGCCAAAGGCTGCAAGGGCCGGGTGGAGATATTTCCGGAGTTCGCCGAAGGATTGCAGGACCTGGAGGGTTTTTCCCATATTTACCTGATCTTTTATTTTAATCAGGCCGGACCGGTGCAGCTGATCGTCAAGCCCTTCCTTCAGGATATTGAGCGGGGCGTCTTTTCGACCCGAGCGCCCTGCCGTCCCAATGGCATCGGTCTCAGCATCGTGGAACTCATTGGCCGGGAAGGCAATGTGCTTTATCTCGACTGTGTGGACATTTTGGACGGCACGCCCTTGCTCGACATCAAGCCCTACACCGCAAAATTCGACCGGCTGGAGACTTCCCGCAACGGCTGGCAGGATGAGGTTGACGAGGCAACGGCGAAAGACCTCGGCCGACGGGAGTATAAAGGCAATGGCAGCCCCGCATCAGCATGACAGTCTTGCCATGCTCAAGATTTCCCTGACAAATATTGCGACACTTGTTGGTAATCAGGCTGGCGCCGGACCGGTTGCGAAATGAAGACAGCCCATGACTGCATTCCCTGTCTGATCCGGCAGACCCTTAACGCCGTCAGGCTCGCAACCCCGGATGAAAAGGTTCATATCTCGGTGTTGAGAGAGGCCTTGCAAGCGGTCAGCGTAATGGACCTTAATCTCTGTCCGCCGCTGATGGGACAGCATATCCATCGGCTTATCCGGGAACAGACAGGCAGCCCTGATCCGTACAAATCCATCAAGGATATGTGCAACCGTTATGCCCTGGCCCTTTTTCCGGAGCTGGAGGCGATGATACGGGCATCCGCAGACCCGTTCGAGGCAGCCGTCCGCCTGGCCATTGCCGGCAATATCATCGATTTCGGCGCCAATATCGAAGTCGATCAGGCAGTCATCAGGGATACGATTGCGGCATCGCTCTCCGAACCCCTGAACGGCGATGTGCCTGCCCTTGCGGATGCCGTGCGTTCGGCGGGAAAAATTCTCTACCTTGGCGACAATACCGGAGAAATCGTCTTTGATCGGCTGCTTATCGTAAGGCTGCCGGCCGGCCGGGTAACCTTTGCGGTCAGAGGCGGGCCGGTTATCAATGACGCCACCATGGAGGATGCCATCGCCACCGGCATGACCGATCTGGCGCCCGTCATCGCTAACGGTTCGGACGCGCCGGGCACGATTTTGGATCAATGCTCCGACGCCTTTAAACAGGCCTTCGATGCCGCCGATCTTATCATTGCCAAGGGACAGGGAAACTATGAGACCCTCTCCGGCAATCGCAAGCGGATCTTCTTTTTACTCAAGGCCAAATGTCCGGTCGTTGCCGGACAGACGGGATGCCGGGTCGGGGATTCGGTCATCGCCCAGTCCTCTTGGCCGTAAAGATCCGGTCAGGCTGTTGCCCGTTCCTTGACCCGCAGCAGATAGAGGGCCAGAGGACGGTAGAGCAGATGCGCCCATTTGGCGAAGGGAACCTCCAGGACCAGCATGGGTATCGCGATCATCATATGGATGACATAGAGGGTGTAGGTGGCAAGCGGCATTTCCAGCAGCATGGCGAAATGGATGAGAATGCCGGTGAAGGTGGTCAGCCAGAGCAGGATCAGAAAGGCCCAGTCGGAAGAGTGGGAGTATTTATAGACCGTCTTTGTCTTGCGCAGCCGGCCCCAGAAGGCATAGGTTGTCCCGTAGAGCAGAGCAAAGGTGGCATAATAGCCCAGCAGCCGGACGGGATTCCAGATGGGCAGTATCCCGTCGTGCTGGAACCAGCGGAGAAAGACCACCACCAGGATGAAGATGATGGAATAGCCGCTCATGATCAACAGGTGGGCAATCCACTGCCTGCGTTGTTCCTTGCTGCCGCAACCCTTGAACTTTTTCTGGGTCAGAAAATGGCTGAGAAGCACCTTTAACTCGCCGAGGTAGATGCCCAACGGGATGCCGTTCCATTGTATCCCTTCTCTCTGGTAGTGATTGGGATCGCCCAGGATGGCCCTGGCCATGAAGCGGGCATTGGTCAGCAGGAAAAAGGAGAGGACGGCAAGCATGGCGAGATCGAGGAGCTCGATGACATGGCTTGCGGCAAACTGGTTCAGCGCCACCCGGCCGGTGATGATCGGCCCATGGAAGGCGTAGAAGCCGAGGCCGACCAGGGCTGCGATAAAGAGAATGGCGAAGATCTCGAAGACCGTGGAGGTATAAAAAAGCCTGGAGATGCCGAACCGATCATAACGCGCCGTCAGATAGCGTCTGAGGCCCATCATCACCTCGCCGGGATTGGCGTCCCGCGGGCAGGTCTCGGAGCACTCGCCGCAGTAATAGCAGAGCCAGGGCTCCGGACTGTGCAGCAGTTTATCGGCCGCGCCGATCTGCAGGTAGCGGATGACCTTGCGGGGAAAGGGGGTGGCCTCCGTTGACAGCGCGCAAACTGCTGTACAGTTGCCGCAGTTAAAGCAGGTCGCGGCATCCTTGACGCCGTATTTTTTCAACTGGACCAAGAGACCGGGATCAATTGATGTAGCCATGATGTTCTCCGAGAGTGTGTTGTGAACCGTATAGTCCGGATAGTGGAGAGATAGTTCCCGTCAGTCGATTAATTGGTAGGTGAAATACCCACCGTCCTTCGGTCCCTCGCCG
>JAJYAX010000224.1 GCA_021779275.1 Deltaproteobacteria bacterium
TGACAGGACTGACCTGGCCGAAGAGCGAACCTTCCTCGCCAACTACCGCACCATCATGGCGCGGGCCCGCACCGGGCTGGCCTTTACCCGGACAGGCATAGCCTTTTCGGGGCTGGGTATCGCCCTACTGCGGCAATTTCCGACCAGCGACTGGAATATCTTTGACTTCATTCTCATCCTTGTGGGGATCGCCATGACGGCGGAGGGTTTCTACTGGTACATTCCGGGCCGCAAGACCACCCGGGAGAGCGCGGAGAGGATCAAAAAGACATCGAAAAAGATCTCCATCTGGGACTTTGTCTTCCGCCCTTTTCATAAACGTCTGCATCTGGACGATCTGCCGCCCACCCTCACCATCAAGGGCTCCTATGCCCCGGGGGTCTGGGGAACGACCGGACTTGCCCTTGACCGGACGCTCATCGCCGAAAGACGCAATGTCAAATCCAGGCTGCGGACCGTCATGGCCAGATCCAGGACCGGCATGTCCTTTATCCGGACAGGGACCGCCTTTTTTTCCGTGGGAATGGGGCTGCAGGTCTACTTCGGCTCCGCCAATATCCTGTGGTCCATTCACAATGCCACCTTGATGCTCATCGGCATGGCCCTGATCGCCGATGGTTTTTACTGGCATCTCCCGGCGGAGAAGACCAAGAAAGAGTTCCCCTATTGCTTCGCTGACATGGAGATCCTGTTCCCCGATTATGCCCGGCCGACATCATTCTGGAAAAAAGTGGTATTCAGCCATGACGATTTCTGAGCCTGCCATGGAGATGTTTCTTCCTCTGGTCGATGCCGGGGACATCAGCAGGGAGGATCTCCTGCGGGCCTGCGACGAGGCCGCCTGTCGCCGGATGGAGCTGGAATGGGTGCTTCGGCATGAATACAACATTCCCCGGCGGAAAATCCTGCAGGTCCTCGCCCGAAACCATGACTGCCAGTGGGTGGAATATGACGAGCGGCTGCCGGTGCCGTCTGAATTGCTGGCGGGGCTTGATGCCGATGCCCTCTGCGCCGGCCTGTGGTTTCCGATCATAAAAGACGGGGACACGGTGGTGATTGCCGCCAGTGATCCCGATGATGAGCAGGTGCGCCGCGAGGTCCGGAAATGTATCCCGGTCAGGGACTGCGAATTCCGGGTTGCTCTGGGAGAGGACATCCGGCACTTCATCCAGGACTTTCTCAATTCCGTTCCCGAGCATATCATCGGCAATGAGAGAACCGGCCTGGCCTACTGGCGCAATACCATGGCCCGCTGGAGGACAAAACTGGCCTGTTACCGGACCGATTTCGCCAAGGCCCGGACCCATCTCAGCATGCTCCGCGGCGGATTGGGCATGATGACCATAGGAAGAACCCTGCTGCACGTCCGGACGGTGGAATCCCTGGTCCCCTTCTACTGGCTGCTGATCGTCACCGGACTGGGCATTGTTCTTTTCGGGATCTCCACCTATTTCAGGACCAAGAGTTCGATTCTGCGCCCGCCGAAACACCAGACCCTGGTCGAGGTAACCGGAGCCGCCCTGTACTTCCTTGAGGGCTATCAGTTTGCCGAGAACAAGCCGGCGGAAAGGGTTGCGAAACGGACGATGCTGGCGCGTCTTGCCGACAGCCTGCCCACCTATTGCGTCTTCATTGAGCCCTCGCTGGACAACAAGGTGCGCTCCTCTCTTGCCCATGAGAGAACCTCCCTGGCAGGACAGCGGACTGTGGCGGCCTGTTACAGAACCATCTATGCCCGCGCCAGGACCGGGCTGTCTTTCATCCGCACCGGAGTCGCTTTCACCAGTATCGGGCTTGGCCTGATGAAGTATTTCGGCATGGGCATGTTGACCGTCCTGGATGCCACGCTTATTGTCGCCGGCCTCCTGATGATCGTCGATGGAGCCCTCTGGTACTGGCCGGCGAGACTGGAGCAGGATGAAGCGCAGGTGTTTAACCCCTATCAGAGGTAAGCCTCCATGAAGATCGTTCACAAGATCAATCTTGCCAATATTTCCGTTATTATCCTGATTGCCCTGACGGGTTTCTTCGCCTTTGAAAATCTCAACCATGTGCTGACCAAACTGCGCTTCACTGAAATTGCCGACGATCTCAACGCCTCCTTCCTGGAAATGAGGCTCTCGGAGAAAAACTACTTTTTGTACAGGGACACCTCGGCCCTGGCGGAGATCAGCAAGAAGATCGGGGAAAGTATGATGACCCTGGAATCGGTGAAGCCGGATATCATCAAGGCCACCGGTGAAAAAAATTTCGAGGGGTTGAAATCCTGTTTGACACGCTACCTGACCGAGGTGGATGCGGTCAGGGACAGTGCGGCGCAGACCGTCGAGATGCAGGCGGGCGTGCGTGAGGCCGGTCAAAAATTGCGTGAATTCTCCGACCAGATCACCCACCTGGAGAGGAGCAGGGTCAATGAGATCCTGTCGTTTTCCAAGAGGCAGCTGTTTTCTTCCCTGTGCTTCATTCTTATAGCAGCCATTGGTCTCCGTTATATGACCTTCTTTAAGATACTGAAGACCCTCAAGCAGATAAAACGGGTGGTGGTCTCCATCTCCGAGGGAAATTTCAGGCCGGTGGAGACCGAGATCCCCGACGATGAACTGGGATCCGTGATGACGGCCATCAACGCCATGTCCAAGGAATTGGAGGACAGGGAAGAGCAGATCCTGCAGTCAAAAAAACTGGCCTCCCTGGGGATTCTCACCGCGGGTGTCGCCCATGAACTGGGAAATCCCCTCAACAACATCTCCATGATCGCCCAGACCTATATGGAGGTTTACGACAGTCTGAGCAAGGAAGACCGTATTGATTTCATGGTGAAAATCGAAGAAGAGTCCCATAGAATAAAACACATTGTCGACAACCTCCTGGATTTCTCCAGGCCCAAGAAATCAAAAAGCAAGATCGCCGATCTGAACGATGTCGTGTTGCGGAGTCTCAAGCTGGTGCAGAATATGATCCATGTCTGCAATGTGGAGACATCCATCAACCTGCAGGAGGGGCTTCCCCCTGTTTTCATCGATGAAGACCAGATCCTGGAGGTCCTCATTAATCTGATGACCAATTCTCTGCAGGCATCATCCCGGGGAGACAGCCTGAAGATTATCACGCGGTTGCTGGAAGGAGATGAATATATAGAGATAACCGTGGAAGATACCGGAAAAGGGATACCTCATGAGTTGCTGGCCCATGTCTTTGATCCCTTTTTCACCACCAAGGGGAACAGCGGAACCGGACTGGGACTCTTTGTCAGCTACGGCATTATCAAAAACCATCAGGGTGTCATGAAGGTCGACAGTACGGAAGGGGTCGGAACGTGTTTTACGATTGAACTACCAGCCTACAAGGCCAACACAGAGGAGGAAGCATGAACGGTCAAAGGATTATGGTGATCGATGATGAGAATATCGTCGGCAAGATGCTCAAAGCGGTCCTGGAACAGGATGGGTACAACGTTGAAACCTTTCTCGGCGGAGCCCCTGCACTGGCCCGGCTGCAGGAAGAGAGGTTTGATGTGGTGATCACGGATCTGAAAATGAAGGGCATCGACGGCATGGAGATCCTCTTGAAGGTCAAGAAGGAATGGCCGGAGACCAAGGTCATTATGATCACCGCCTTTGCGGGCCTGGATGCCGCCGTGGAGGCCCTGCGCGGGAAGGTGGACGACTTTTTCCCGAAACCGGTTAAGATAAAAGACCTGAAGGCCTGCATTGAACGGCTGTTGAGCACCCCATGACCGTAATGACGGCAGTAAAAAGGAGAATCCTGACGCTATGAGCATCCTGTATCTTTACTCACTGAAATCGTGTGGAAATCCCTGCGTGAAGTCACTCTTCTGGCATGGGGTGGTGTTTGAACGGGGATTCTGGCTGATGGTGTATCCCGGCAGGAACCCTGAAAAAAAAGCACCTAAGATCAAATGACCTTAGGTGCTTGATTTATTTTGGTGGAGCTAGTCGGGATCGAACCGACGACCTCTTGACTGCCAGTCAAGCGCTCTCCCAGCTGAGCTATAGCCCCTCGCAATGCGGTATTGAAATTCGAGAAACATCAATACCAGGGATTCCGGTGGGTGTCAACGAAATTTAAGAGAAAAATAGGCAGTACCGGCATATTTGTTGCCAACGCCTCAGAGCTTTGGTAGTATCAAAAGTTTGGATAAAGTTTAAAAGAAGTTGTATTTTGCAGGCGCTGTCCGATGATGATGGAGTTCTTCTTGAAAAGAACAATGAGATAATAACACTGGAATGTGTTTTCGATATTGAGGTTGCCTAAATGTTTTCACCTTTTAATTTTTTGTTCGGCTGGCTTTCTAATGATCTGGCTATTGATTTAGGGA
>JAJYAX010000225.1 GCA_021779275.1 Deltaproteobacteria bacterium
TAAAAGGGGGTCTTCTCGGTCTGCGGAGTCTCCTGGACCAGACCATACAACTCCGAGGTCGAGGCCTGGTAGAACCGGGTCGTATCGGTAAGCCCCAGAATCCGGATGGCCTCCAAGAGCCGCAGGGTCCCCAGGGCGTCGGAATTTGCCGTGTATTCCGGCTCCTCAAAGGATACGGCCACATGGGACTGGGCGGCCAGATTGTAGACCTCGTCCGGCTGGACCTTCTGGATAATATGAATCAGGCTCGACGAATCGGTGAGATCGCCGTGATGCAGGATGAACTTTCTTTCCCTCTCATGCGGCCCCTGATAGAGATGATCGATCCTGGCGGTGTTGAACAGGGAGGAACGGCGTTTGACACCATGCACCTCATATCCCTTCCCCAGCAGAAATTCAGCCAGATAGGCGCCATCCTGGCCGGTAATCCCGGTGATCAGGGCCTTCTTTTTCATGGGTGTTCTCCTTCTATGATTAACATTTTACCGACCGGTTCAAACTGCTCAGCACAGCCTTGATCGAGGCAATGATAATATCGGTATCAATGCCTGCCCCCCACAGCCTTCTGCCATCCCTGTACTCAATCTCGATATAGGCGACGGCCTTGGCGCTGGAGCCGGTATTCAAGGCATGTTCATTATAATTACACAGGACAAACTCCCCGGTCAGGTTGTTCTTCAAGGCACTGCAAAAGGCATCGAGCGGCCCGTTCCCCTGAGCGGCTATCTCATGTATCTCGCCATTTACCACAATTGTCGCTTCAACGCTCGCAGAAGAAGGCGACCCGTTGTCATCAAGGTGCCGCTTGGTCACATTGAACATCTTCAGTTCATAGGGCTTCTTGAGTGTAAGATATTCTTTTTTAAAGGCTTCTTCTATCTCAGTGCGTTGCAGTTCCCGGCCCGCCGCATCGGTCACCTTCTGGATAATGGCGCCGAATTCCGGATACATGGACTTCGGCATCTTGAAGCCGAAGTCCTTGTCCATGATATAGGCAACCCCGCCTTTCCCGGACTGGCTGTTGATCCGGATGATGGATTCATAGGTCCGTCCCACATCGGAGGGGTCAATGGGCAGGTAGGGCACCTCCCAGAAGCCCGATTCCGAGTCCTCGGACATCTCCATCCCCTTCTTGATCGCGTCCTGATGTGAGCCGGAAAAGGCCGTATAGACAAGCTCGCCCGCGTACGGATGGCGGATATGGACGGGTATCTTTGTGACCCGCTCAACGACATCGACCAGGCTGTTGATATCGGTCAGATCCAGACGCGGATCGACCCCCTGGCTGAACATATTCAGGGCCAGGGTGACGATATCCACATTGCCCGTCCTCTCACCGTTGCCGAACAGGGTCCCCTCGACCCGCTCTCCGCCGGCCATCAGGGCAAGTTCGGTGGCTGCAACGGCACAGCCGCGATCATTGTGGGCATGCAGACTGATGATGGCGCAGTCTCTGTTTTTCATTGAGCGGCAGAACCACTCGATCTGATCGGCGTAGATATTCGGGGTCGCCATCTCCACGGTGGCCGGCAGATTGATAATCACCTTATTGTCCGGTGTCGGTTCCCAGACATCCATCACCGCCTCGCAGATCTCGAGGGCAAAATCAAGCTCGGTTCCGGTAAAACTCTCCGGTGAATACTCATAGCGAAACCGGGTCTCCGGATATTGCAGCGACTCGGCTTTCATAAGCCGGGCCCCTGCAACCGCCAGATTGACGATCTCCCTTCTGTTCATCTTGAAGACAGCGCGGCGCTGCAGGGTCGAGGTCGAATTATACAGATGGACGATGGCCTGTCCGGCCCCCTTGACGGAGGCAAAGGTCTTTTTTATCAGATGCTCACGGGCCTGGGTCAAGACCTGGATCAGGACATTGTCCGGAATATGGTTGCCTTCAATCAAGGTGCGGGTGAACTCATACTCCACCTGCGAAGCCGAAGGAAAGCCGACCTCAATCTCGGTGAATCCGATATCCGTCAGCAGTTTAAACATCTCCAGTTTCTTATCAAGACTCATGGGCTGGATCAGCGCCTGGTTCCCGTCACGCAGATCAACACTGCACCAGACCGGTGCGCCGGTGATGGTCTTTGCGGGCCAGGTCCTGTCGGGTAAGTCAACCGGGACATACGGTCGATATTTCTTAACTGATTCCGGCTTCATGGACGTGTTCTCCTCTTTTTTTCCAGAATTTGAATGCATTCTCCGTGCGATTACAAAAAAAAAGGCCGCGGTTCATTGTGAACCGCGGCCCGGGTGACTTTCCTTTCCTGCCAATACCTACAAATCCCCCTTCCCTGCCCCGGTTCCCGTCGGCATCCTATAGAGGATAAATAGAGACAGAAAAAACTTCATACCGTATCTCACCATAAAACAAGACATATTTAACAATCAAACCTCTGCATGCTCCAAATATTCTACACATAACCTTCTGTGCATGTCAAGAAAGTTTTACCCGGCTCCTCTGCTCAAGCCCGAAAGGCATGAACGCCCGTCTCTTCCAGGTTGACATCTCCAGAATTCGTTTTTATACTTGCTTTTCATTTCATTTATCCGTTCCACATGTAATTTTTCAACTTTTCTGACACCCCAACCTCAAGAGGGAAGAGTACCTATGAAAAAAATCACCGGTTCCCAGGCCATTGTTAAATGCCTTCAGGAAGAAGGAATCACGACAATATTCGGCTTTCCCGGAGGTGCGGTTCTTGACCTGTATGATCATTTATATGATGCCGACATTAAACATGTACTTGTTCGTCATGAACAGGGGGCCGTACACGCGGCGGACGCCTACGCCCGGGTGACCGGAGAGGTGGGCGTGGCCCTGTTGACCTCAGGCCCCGGGGCCACCAACGGGGTCACCGGAATCGCCACCGCCTATATGGACTCCATCCCCGTTGTTATCCTGACAGGCCAGGTCCCCACCGCCCTGATCGGTAACGATGCCTTTCAGGAAGTCGACATTGTCGGCATTACCCGGCCCTGCACCAAACATAACTATCTGGTAAAGAGCATAAATGACCTGATTCCCACCATCCGGGAGGCCTTTCATATCGCCCGGACGGGTCGGCCGGGTCCCGTGCTGATCGACCTGCCCAAGGATGTGGTGGCAGGCCTGATTGCCTATCCGGAAAAAAAACCCATACGGATGCAGAACTACCAGCCGACCTATGAGCCGCACATCGGCCAGATAGCCAAGGCCTGCAAGGCAATCCTTAATGCCGAAAAACCGGTACTCTACGTGGGCGGTGGAGTTATTCTTTCGGATGCCCATACCGAGCTTACCGAGCTGGCAACGAGACTGAACATCCCGGTGACCATGACGCTGATGGGCCTCGGCGCCTTTCCCGGAGGCCATGAATTATCCATGGGCATGCTCGGCATGCACGGCACCTATACAGCCAACATGGCCGTCGCCAACTGTGATCTCCTCATTGCGGTGGGAGCGCGCTTTGATGACCGGGTCACCGGCCGTCTTGATTCCTTTGCCCGCAATGCCCACATCATCCATATCGATATTGACCCCACCTCGATCAGCAAAAACGTCAAGGTGGATACCCCCATCGTGGCCGACTGCAAATATGCGCTCACTGCCATTAATAACGGGTTCACATCCGACAAAAGCCTTGATCCAACAACCGTCAGGCATCAGACATGGATCAATACCATTAACCAATGGAAGGCCGAACATCCATTATCCTATAAAGATGATGGTGATATCATAAAGCCTCAATATGTTGTGGAAATGCTGGACAAACTGACCAAGGGAGAGGCCATCATCACCACAGAGGTGGGCCAGAATCAGATGTGGGCGGCCCAGTTCTACACGTTCAACACCCCCAGACGGTTTGTCACCTCCGGCGGGCTCGGAACCATGGGATACGGTCTGCCGGCGGCCATCGGCGCCAAGGTGGCCTTTCCGGACAGACATGTGATCGACATCGCCGGCGACGGTTCCATCCAGATGAATATCCAGGAACTGGCCACAGCCAGACAATATAAGTGCCCGGTAAAGATCGCCATCCTGAACAACGGCTATCTGGGGATGGTCCGGCAGTGGCAGGAATTATTTTATAACAAACGGTACTCATCGACGGTAATGGATACGGTTCCCGACTTTGTCGAACTCGCCAGGGCCTATGGAGCCGTGGGACTGCGGGCCGTCAGGAAAAGTGAGGTTGAGGACGTGATAAAAGAGGCGCTGGCAACAGATAATGTCGTTATCATGGACTTCAAGGTTGCCAGGGAGGAAGGTGTTTATCCGATGGTGCCTGCAGGCAAGGCCACCACCGAAATGCTCCTCGTTTGATACTCTCTTCAGATCAACATGTAGA
>JAJYAX010000226.1 GCA_021779275.1 Deltaproteobacteria bacterium
TTGTCGCTGTATTCGGCCATCTGCACCATGAACCGGTTGAAATACTGTGACAGCTGGCTGATCTCGTCGCCCGCGGGGGTGGCCATCCGCAGCGAGAAATCTCCGGAACTGGCCTTTTCAAAGTGCTGTCGCAGGTCCTGCAGCGGCCGGGTGATGGATTCGCTGATCTTGTAGGTAAGGAACAGGACCATCAGCAGGGTGATGACAAAGATTGTAACAATGACCGTGGTGATGGTCCTGAGCGGCCTGAAGAACTCTTCCTGGTAGCTGGACGAGCCGACAATCCAGTCAAACTCGGGGATGGAGTTGAAGATGCAGAGTTTGAGCCGGGGTTCCTTTTCGCCGGGGTTTTGCCATGGATAGACCAGCTCTCCGGTCTTTCGGTCGAGCATCTCCTGCAGAAAACGGCTCGGAAAGAGATTTTTATCCAGCACATTGACACCTTGCAGTTTGGGATGAATCACCGCATTGCCCGCGCCGTCCAGGACGAAGGAGTAGCCGGTCTCGCCGAAACGCAGGGCCAAAACGCTTTTTTCAAAGTCCTCGACCCTGACCAGCCCCTTGAATTCCTTCCGGTAGGAGGACACGGCGATGATCCAGTCCCAGGGGGCAAAATAGAGCATATACAGGGCCTTGGGCCGGGTCTCCTTCTCGCCTGGATTTTTCCAGTCATATTCCATATAGCCCTTTTTCTTCCGGACCATCTCCTGGATGAAATCATATTGCGCCACGTTGACATTGATAAGCGCCCCCTGCGGATGCACGACGACCTTGCCGTGGCTGTCCAGGCAGTAAATATAGCCCGACTCGCCGATGGTCTGACTCAACAGGGCGCCGGCGGCCATCTCTTTGGCGGCATCTTCGGTGAGCTTTCCTTCGTTGTATTGAGTGAAATAATACCGGACGATCTCGACATTCTTCTCGGCGATGGCCCGCAGATAATTTTTGATGGAGACCGCAGCCGAGGTCTTCACCAAGTTCAGGATGGTTGTTGTCGTATTCTTCAGTTCGCTTTCAATATTGGCCTCGATGTTTTTTCGGACAATCGAATAGAGAACCGCAAAACCCAGGGACATCGAGATGACAAAGACAAGGGAATAGCTCAACAGCAGTTTATGACGGATACGCAGGGAAGAGAAGATGTTCATATTCCGGGGACGCGGGAGCGGTTAAAGAGAAGGGAGATGCGCACAGTCCCGACACGAAAGGCCTCGAACATAGATGCTCCGGTCTGAGTCTATGCTGCGTCTAAGCTGAATCTATGTATAGCCGGAGTCCTGCCTGTTGGCAACCGATATTCAGCCGGTCTTCCGGAAGGGTTCGGATGAGGGATTTCCGATGCTGAAGCTTACCGGCAAGAGCGCAATCGCCCTCAAGCGGACACGTCCTGCCCGCCCTGTCCGGGTAAGAATCTCACCTCGGATCGTTTTTTTAACCAAACGGGCTTGCATGCTTTTCAAAATGTGTCCATACTGTTAGAGGTATTCTTCGTCGCGGAATCGGTTCTGAAAAATCAGCGTGCAGGTCGTGTTTATCATGAAAGGTTCATATCGTCCCCTGGTCCCCTTGCTGCTGTTTGTGCTGATCCTCTCCGGATGCTCATCGATGGACGAAGCGGACAAAAAAAGTGAAATGATCCAGCAGAATACCGCCTTACAAGAAAAAAACACCCAACTGGCGACAGAACTCGCCGCCAAAAAAGACCAGACCGCCACCCTGCAGATCCAGCTCCTCGCCAAAAAGTCAGAAATCAAGCGGCTTAAGGGAATACGGCATGGCCTTGAACGGGAGGTGACGCGGAGACAGACGAAAATACAGACCCCGGAGAGTAAGGCCGAGGCCGTGACCGTGCTGGCTGAGGCCGAAGCGGATATCACCGCGGCCAGAGAGCGTATGCAGGGCAACAACCGGCAGCCGGCCTTTGACAAGCCCGACCGGCTCATGGCTGAAAGCAAGTCCGAACTGGGCCTCGGTCATTACGCCAGGGCATGCACTCTGGCGGGTGAGGCGCTGGAGATGGTTCGGACCATGGAGTTAAAAACGGAAACGAACGCCAGACCGCATGGCTATACCCATTTCCCGCTCCCTCTGGCCATGCAGTTGTCCAGGAAGAGCAATATCCGGGAACATCCGGGCATGGACGCGCAGGTGCTGCATGTCCTGGAGCAGGGGACGACCGTGACGGCCACCGAATACAAGGGGCATTGGATCAAGATCATCACCAAGGAGGGGAAGTCCGGCTGGATACATTATTCTCTGCTTACACCTCCCAAGACATGATCGCGACATTCGATACACTTTCAAATGCACTTGCAGCAAGATCAGTTGAGGGGTTAGACATCTGACGATGTCGGCTCAACAGGATCATCAGCGTTGAGAACGACCCGGTTCCGGCCAAGCACCTTGGCCTCATAAAGGGCCTTATCCGCCCGGCCAATCAGGATGTTGTCCGTATCCTCTCCGCTCCTGATCCCGGTCACGCCCGTACTGATGGTGATGTGAAGCTCGACATCCTGATACACGAAAAGGGCCTGTTCGACGGCCTGCCGTATCCTCTCCGCTGTCAGCATGGCCTTGTCGATATTCGTCTGGCCGAGGATGATGAGGAATTCCTCCCCGCCATATCGGCCCGCGAGATCCAGTGTTCTGAGCGCCTTGTTGAAAATCTCCGCCATCTGCACAAGAACGAAATCTCCCACCAGATGTCCGTAGGTATCGTTGACGGCTTTAAAGTGATCGATATCGATCATCAAGAGAGAAAAGTCAGTGGCATACCGGCGATAATTTTCGATAGAGGTCTTCAGGCTCCCCATGATCTGTTTCCGGTTGGCAAGCCTGGTCAGGGAATCGGTCACAGCCAGCCTCTCCAGCTCTTCTTTATTCTGTTTCAGCCGGACCACCATCTCGTTGAACATCCCGGTGACAACGCCGAATTCGTCTTTTCTCCTGATGTCCAGCGAGACATCGAGATCACCCTCGGCGACCCGCAACACCCCGCGCGTCAGGGCTTCAAGCGGCAGAATTGTCTGTCCGGCGACAAGGGAGGCGCAAAGCCCCGTGATCAGGGTAAAAAGTATTGCGGTCAGGATGATCCGGTCACGCGAACGGATGACGTCGGCAAAGACACGGTCATAGCTCTCAGAAATAACCAGCCCCCAGGGGAGGTCTTTGAACGGCACGGCAAGGCCGACAATCCATTTTCCATTATTGAAGGTCCGAAGTTGAAAAGGATGGGTAAACAGCTGCAATTTCTGACCGGACGACAGCGCGGTCTCCTGCTGTCCTTCAGGAAAATCCGCCGTCAGAAGAGGCCGGCCGTCTTTCTGGACGAGAAGGATGGTCCCGGGGCCTGCCTCTCCGTCGGCGGAAAGGGCCTTCAGAAAGGGCAGAAGTCGTTGAAGGCGTATCTCCACCGCCAGCACGCCAAGTTGGGTGTCATGCTTGTCGGAGTACACAGGCAGCCCGATCACCATCAGCGGCTCCGGCTCGTCTTTTCTTAAAAAGACCTCGCCGAGGGAGGCCTTGTCCGATGCCATCCGGGTCTCCCAGCCGGGGGGTAGGGTAAACGCGGAGCTCTCACCTGTGCTCTCCGAGGCGGCAATCTTCCGTCCGGCGCCGTCAAACACCGCCAGCCGCCTGTAGTCGGGAAACTGACTTTTCAGCAGATTCAAATAGGTAATGATCTTTTTCAGTGAGGAAGCTGTCTGGTTGTCTATTTCTTTTGAACGCACCTTGCTGTTGCCGGCCTGATATTTTGTCAGGTTATCAACAAGGACGAAAGAGGAGGCGAAAATATGGAGATCCCGATCCTGCTCCTTGAGCCAGAGGCTCATATCACGTTCCGCCTTGCCGGCGGAATCTATGAGCCTCTGCTCGGTCTTCCGGGCCGTCGCCTTATAGGTCATGGAATAAAAAAACCACCCCATCCCGAATGATGGAACCAGTGTAACCAGGATCGTAAAGATCAGGATCCGATTCCGGATGGACAACAGCCAATAGATGTTCTTGCGTGTTTTCATAGAAAAACCGGAGTTGAGGCAAGGCGACGTCCTGTTGTTCAGCGGCGCGGTCTCATGGGGACGAGGCCATGAGAGGTCTCAGGTTGACGATCTCGTGTCTCCCTTTTTCCAGTTGTAGCAAAGATCTGATAGAAATACAAGAAAGGCCGTAAAGACTGAAAACAGGTCCGCACGCAGGATCTCATGGTAGTGCCGGGCGGCCATGGTCCGGCCTGGTGTTCCGATTACAAAACCGGTATATTTCAGGTACTGGGGAAGCCGCGAATCGTCAACGGTCTTCCCTCGCCCCCGCTGTGACAAGCCAAAACTG
>JAJYAX010000227.1 GCA_021779275.1 Deltaproteobacteria bacterium
TGAGGATGCCATTGGAGAGGTTTTATACCGGCCCAAACAGACCATCACCCATCCCGTGGCCCCGGAAACCTCGCTGGCCGTTGGACATATTCTTGAAAATGTTATCAAATATGGGACAGGACGGTATGCCGATAAAAATGTCAGGATGATCGGGAAGGGTGGGAAAACCTTGAATATACCGGTGCCGCTGCTTGGAAAAACCGGAACTGCGAATAATTACACCAATGCCTGTTTCTTTGGGTATCTTCCCGCCCTTGGAGATCAAGCCGACGCGATGGTCATCAAGGGAGGTTTTGCCGTCGGCACCTATGTAGGATTTGATGATAATAAGGTCATGCGGCACGCCTCAACCCGGGTGACCGGCGCGGTGGGTGCCTTGCCGACCTGGACGGACATTGTCAACACCCTCCTGTGGAATCAAGGTTATGGTAAACATCTTGATAGCGCCGAGCTTCCCCCCAAGGGGTTGATCCTCCAACGCAACGACCTGGGACAGATAAATGTGAAGGTAGCGCCCGATAATGGCGGTCTTGTCAGACGGCCGGCCTCTCTGGTGGATGTGCATGACAGGTATGCGCCCTCTATTATGACCTTCGGCACCTTTGATGAAACGGGAGATTTTGACCCGGCGAGAGTATTTAAACCCTGCTGGAAGACTCAACAGGAGAGCCAGGATGTCCGGCAGTGAGTAATTCCGAGGCCTTGAAATAACAGACGATCACAGATGCGGAGATTGGCATGGGAATGGATGACAGACGGCGGTTTCAGAGAAAGAATCAACACAGTATCGTCCATTTTCAGGTCGTCGAATCCGCGGATAAACCGGGTTTGGACCAGGAAGGGGTGATGCTGGATTACAGTCCGGGGGGGATGCGTTTTTCGGCCGGCGGGCCTCTGCGAAAAAATGCCAGGATCTATATCAAACTCGAATCTGAAGAATGGGGAAAAGAACTGACCGTGGTCTGGAAAGACCAGAAACGCAGCCTGCTCGAGGTCATCGGCTCCGTAATGTGGTGCCTGGAGAGCAGGGAGAACCCCGGTGAATTTGAGATAGGAACCAGATTCATAGGAGAACTAGAGCAATAGCCTTTGCCTGCGGCAACCGCATTGTTTTTCATCTCTGTTCAGGCGCTGTTTCCCCCAGGGCGGTGCCTCTCCGTGACTGTTCCGGCGGCCTGCGATCCGTCAATGTCTGCTTGAAATTTTCAGAAATAAGGTTACTGTAGGCAGGACGGAATCGCGCCTCACTTTTTACACCATTTAATGGAAGATACTATGATTTCTAATAGATATATCCTTGTTTTGAGCCTCTGCGCTCTTCTTGCCGCCGGATGTGCGCCCTCTCTTAAACATCCTGCCTCCCGTTCCTCGGACGATCTGGATGTGCAGCGGTCCGGGCAGACGCCTGGCTCCGATACCCGTGACGACAGGACCCGAAGGGCCCCATACAGACCTGGACAGCAGCAGGTTCAAGAAGAACCGGCCCCGGAGGCCATAGATGCCAAGATGCGGTTCCTGTTGCCGTCAAGCAAGTTCATTAATGATCGTATCCTTGAATATGAAAGGAAGCTGGACAGATGGAAGGCCCTTGACAATCAGTCGGCGGTTCTGAATCTCAGCCGGGAAGACACTGAAAAGATGGTTCGTTGTTTCGGGGACATGCAGAAGGTTTTAAATGGATACAACCATCTGCATGAACTGATAGGGCAGATCGACACAAGCTCTCCTTCTCCTTTCAATGAGGAGGAGGTCCTGGAACTCCAGAAAAACGATATCGCCTTTATGGAGGGTGAATGCAACCGGCTGCTGACCGCTCCTCCTCAGGAAAAAAATGCGGTTCAGATCAAGCCGAAGCCCGCAGCAAGCGATCTGTCTCAGATGGAGACCCTGATCCAGCGGCATTGGGATAAAAGGGAGTATGAGGAGGTCGTGCAGACCTGGAGTAAAATACCCGACGCCCAGGTCGGCGACGTGGCATTGAAGACCAGGATTTTATATGGAAATGCACTGATGTTTCTGCATCAGGAAGAGAAGGCGGCGGAGGTGTATCAGCAGATAGTGAATCAGATTTCGGCCTCCAACGACCAGAGGACGGATTTGCTCTCCCTGCGGAAGACCCTGGCTGATCTGTATACTGCTTCGGGAAACTATCCTGCCGCTCAGAAACAATATCTGAGTATCGAAAAGGATTATCAGGACCTCGGCCGTGTTGATGAGTGGTCCAAGAAACACTTGAGCATGCTGGAACATAATGATAAGAATAGCCCTGAATTAACTCAATATTCTTCGATCCTGAGAAATTATATGGGCTTTATCCCGGAGCAGGACGGTTATAAGATCGTCTGGCAGGCCGATAAGTTTCTCAAGGCCTATCCGAGTTCAGCGGTGGCGTCCAATGTCGAGATGATCAAGGCCGACGCCCTGCAACGAGCGGATATCTGGTTGAACGGGATATTTGCCGAGGTCGATAAACTGGCGGCGGACAAGCATTATCCCGAGGCGATTAAAAAATTGCAGATCATCCCCGACGATATCATCAGCCCGGAGCAAAAGCTGAAGGTCAGAGATAAAAATGATGCGCTGGTCCTCTCCGACGCCGTTGAGCGGGAGACGGTCAAGATCGGCAAGAGTCAGGACCTGCAGCGCCGCTGGAACGAGGGGATGGGCGCCATAGATGCGGGAAGGTTTGATGATGCCGTCAAGGTCTTTAACGGGATGCGGGATACCGACTATGCCGCCAAGGCCGCGGATAAAATCAAAGAGATATCGACGCTGGCCGCCAAGGATCAACGGCGGAAGGCAGCCGAGCTTTTTATCCGTTATACCAAGACCCCGGATCCTGAAAGCAAAAAGAAGCTGCTGGTGGAATCACGAAAACTGCTGACCGATATCCTGGTCAAATATCCGGATATTGATTTCACCGATAAGGTGGTCGATAATATTAAACGGGTCGAGGCGGAGATGAATTCCCTGGATCCAGCGCTTCTCCCCGGCCTTCGGGCTGCCGAAGGAGGACAGGCGCCGGTGGAGAATACTATGTCTTCCGGAAGTCTCTCTGTTCCGGATGCAAATGCCGCAACACCGGGGAAATTTGAGGAAAAAAACCTGCAATAATCCAGCCGTAGCCAAAAGGCCCTCAGAGGGTAACGATCACATGATCGTTACCCTCTTTTTTTAGGCGTTTTTTGTCCGGCTTTTGACCATGTAATACAGGACAGGGACCGCAATGGTGCTGACCAGAAGGGCTGCTATTTCCCCGAACATCAGCGATATGGCAAGTCCCTGGAAAATCGGATCGGCGAGGATGACCGAGGCGCCGACCACAACGGCCAGGGCTGTCAGCAGCATAGGCCGGAAACGGACGGCCCCTGCCTCAATGACGGCCTCCGGGAGCGGCAGGCCATGTTGGAGACGGAGCTCGATGAAATCCACCAGGATGATGGAGTTTCGAACGACGATGCCCCCTCCGGCCATGAAACCGATCATGGAGGTGGCGGTAAAAAAGGCGTGCAGCAGCCAGTGAGCCGGGAGTATCCCGATCAGAGAGAAGGGGATGGCGGCCATGACCACCAGAGGGGTGACGTAATCCTTGAACCAGCCGACCATGAGCATATAGATAAGGATCACAACCACGCAGAAGGCGATGCCCAGATCCCGGAAGACCTCCAGGGTGACATGCCATTCCCCGTCCCATTTAATGCTCGGCTCCGACTCGGTAAACGGTTGATTTAAATTATACAATTCAACAGATTTTCCCTTTCCGCCAAACTCGGTTCCCTTCAGGGCGGCCAGTTCCTTGTTCATCTTCAGGATGGCGTAGATGGGGCTTTCTATCACCCCCGCCACGTCGCCTACAACATAGATCACGGATTTGAGATTCTTGCGATAGATCGGCTGTTCGACGGGACGCTCCGTCACGTGAACCAGCTCCCTGAGCGGCACCAGCGGGGCGGCAGGCTGCATGTCCGGGCGCAGGGAGATGTCGAGCAGGCCGTCTATCCTGGCCCGCAAGGATCGGGGCAGTTCGAGTACGATATTGATTTCCTCCTTGTCGGTCGGCTGGTGGAAGAGATCGACCGAGGTGCCGGAAACCGCCATCTGGATGGTCCGGGTTATCTGGCCTTCGGAGATGCCGCTCAAGGCCGCTTTTTCCTTGTCCACGGTGATGACCTTGCGCACACGGTCTGCCTCCCGGTACCAGTCCACGTCGACCACGCCTTTGGTCGTCTCGAAAATATGTTTGACCTTTTCGGCCAGTTTGACCCTGTCGGCATCGCTGGGGCCATAGATTTCGGCCACCAGGGTCTCCAGCACCGGCGGACCGGGA
>JAJYAX010000228.1 GCA_021779275.1 Deltaproteobacteria bacterium
CAACCGGTGGTCTTTGACCTGGGAAGACTTTGCCAGCCGCAGGGAAAAGGGGGCCACCCAGCCTGACCTGTTGGGCGCCACCCCGCCGGTGACAATCAGGCCCACGCCGCCCCGGGCGCGGGCGCCGTAAAAGGCCGCCATACGCCGGAAACCGTCCTTTTCCTCCTCAAGTCCGGTATGCATGGAGCCCATCAGGACACGATTTTTCAGGGTCACAAACCCCAGATCGAGGGGTTGCAGCAGGTGTGGATAAACAGGATGCGAGTTGCTCATTGTCCCTTCTTGTTCTTTTCGGTGATTGGAGATTCCAAATGTGGTTCGTTCGCCACCAAAAGTTGAAGTTTGTTGGCCAATAACAGAAAGAAGTCGATAAATCAATACCTCATCAAGCGTCGGATGTTAACTTTTACTTGAGCTTCACTGCAAAACAATTGGAAAAAGATGGCGAACCTGCTAGGATAATTGCTTGGATATTTTTTGTAAGCCGACAGCGTCCTGCGGGCGCCGGGTCCAAGGATGCCTTTTGAGAATACTACACCTCTTCCCGGTAAACAAGCACAAGGTCCGGACAGATTTGGTTCTGAACAGCACAACAACCAGATGCCCGTGGTGCGGCGGCGACCCTCTTTATATCGAGTATCATGACAGGGAATGGGGCGTACCCCTCCATGATGACATCCGGCTTTTTGAGATGCTGGTCCTCGAAGGCGCTCAGGCGGGGCTGAGCTGGCTGACGATACTCAGGAAGCGGGAGAATTATCGCCGGGCCTTCCAGGGATTCGGTATCGAGCAGGTCGCCGCCTTCACAGAGGAGGACCTTCGCCGCCTGCTTGCCGATGCCGGTATCGTCCGCAATCGCCTGAAAATCGAGTCGGCGGTGCGAAACGCCCGGGGGGTGCTCGGCATCCAGCATGAATTCGGCTCACTTGCCTGCTATCTGTGGCGGTTTGTGGACAACCGGCCGCGGCAGAACAGCTGGGAGACAATGGCGCAGGTTCCGGCCCGCACCGATCTGTCCGATACTCTGAGCCGGGATCTGAAAAAACGGGGTTTTAACTTCGTCGGTTCAACCATCTGCTATGCCTTCATGCAGTCCGTCGGCATGGTGAACGATCACCTTGCGGGCTGCTTCAGATCCGAAGAGATCCGGAGAATGGCGCAGACCCTCTATGATCATCACTCTGAGACCGGATGATCTCATTGCATCTGGGTATCCCCGGTCGGTTTTGCACATGGAATGACATGGCGAGAAGAGAAAAGGATCCTTCAGGGAAAACACTCTCCCCTGTAAATATTCACAGGGCCGCACTGCGGCTGAAGTATACACCCTGGAGAGCGGTCCACCGGCCTTTGGGCTATCTGCTCCTTGTCCTGGTCTTGATACATGTTCTCTTTGTAAGCGAGTCCTTCAGGCAGGGCCTTCCTCGGATCATTTTGCTTGCGGTCTTCGCGGGATTGACACTGCTGTCGGCCAAATTTTTTGATGCCGGCCACTATCCGTTGATTACCTTTGAGTCAAAAACAATAACGGACAGCGGTAATGGGGTGTACGCAGTGGCAGGGGTGCTCAATATAAAGGGGAAGACGCACGATCTGACGCTTCCCCTCACCCTGGCCGGTATTAAAGACCATCCGGCCCTGCCGGGCAAACAGGTGGCGGGGTTCAACGGCAGGATAACACTGGATCGGTTGAGTCTGGGGGGCGGAGACGGGTCGTTCTATAAAAAAGGAATGGTGGGGAAAGATGTAGAGGTCCTGGTCAGCCTCGAGGCCCTCAGTCCCAAGTAATGTGGCCACTGCCGTCTCGTCCAGCGGCGCGCCTGTCGTGCTGGGGGCCCTCCGGCGAGCAGGGTGAGGCGCTCTTATTGCTTAAATTCCGGTTCGTATCCCACCGTGTACCGGCGGGATGCCGTATTTCGGATACTGAGAAAACGGGCGTTGTTCTTCTCCAGGGGACAGAGGGGCATTATGCACGGTTCAAACCCGAATTTCCGATAAAAACCGGGGGAGCCCAGGACAAAAACCGTGCTTTCCCTGATGACATCCTGTCTCAAGGAAAAACGAAGTAATTCTGAGCCGATCCCTTGGTTTTGCATCTCCGGCTTCACTGCCAGGGGCGCCAGATGCAGCCCGCAGACCTTCGTTCCGTCAAAGGCGTTTGAAAAGGCAATATAGGCGATGACCGTATTGCGGTGAATACACACCCAGTCATGTATTATCTTGTTGTTAGTGTGAAGTTTTTCAAATAATTGCGCCTCATATCGGCTGCGGGGGAATGCCTGGCGCAACAGGGCGGAGGCCTTTGCAGAGGTGTCGGGGGTGAGTTTGCGTATTTTCATTTATGCAGCTGGTTGCGGGTCAGGCATTGATGTCTGAAGAAAGATCCCACGGGTCGCCCTGACTATCCAGCATGGTCCTTGAGTCAATCCGGCCGGAAGCGGAACGGCCGTCCCTCCCGTACAATGTGAGACGCCCGTTTAAAACCTTATAGACACCGCGCCATTCATTGCCGTTTTGCCTGATAATGAAACGGCCGTCTTTTTGCAGGACCGTGGTGTTCTGGGTGTTCTTTCGCTGGGTGTACGTTCCGGCGAAGGTCAGATAGGATGAGGGGTTTTGGGATGTCGTAATCCTCTGCATCTCTCGCTCAGTTGGCGTATAAACCTGATTGTCCGACGAGGCGCAAGCACTTACGAGAAAGCCGAGTGCGATGAGGACCACGATGCTTTTGTTCATAGTGATTATCTCCGTTGTATGGGCCGAAGCTTTTCTTGCAGCCTCTGTAAACCGTATATGCAGACCCGGTTTACAGCAAGTTGACTTCATCTACCATATTTCACCTTACGATAGCAAAGGTGAAGGCAAAGTACAAGACGTGGTTTCTGGCGGCGGAATGTCCAGGCCTTAAGCATCTGTTTCCTGCCAGATTTTATGGATCGCCAGGTTGTTATCCGCCTCAAAATACCGCAGAACCTTCCCCCGCAGGCCATTGGCGGGGAAATAAGGAGAGAGGTCCGGGCGGGACATCAGATACATCCGTCCGCCTGTCTTGAGATGGGAGGGCAGTTCCAGCAGCACTTTCCTGAGCAGCCTGCCGTCCAGGTCATAGCGGTTCGGGTCGCTTACCTGCCTGTTATTGGTCGCAAGAGGCGCTTCAAAGAGGATTGCATCGTAGGCTTTGGTCACGTCCTGCCAGCCGTCACTGACCCAGGCATGCACCAGATGGTCTGTCCCGGTTCGCCTGCAGGCTGCAATGGTATTGGCGATTGCAACCGGGTTGATATCGGTTGCGTCCACATGAATCCCATATTTCAAGGCTATGCAGACCGCTTCCAGACCCGCGCCGGTTCCTATGACCAGGATGTCATCGCAGCCGTCAAGCTCAGGCAGAACCGCCTCAAGGAGATTCTGGTCATAGGGATTGTTATAGTAAAAGACGCCGGGGAAAAGAGGGATCCGGCAGACCTTTCCCAGCCTTGCCAGAAATAAATCGGTGATAATCTTCAGGTCGGGCTTTGAGTCCCAGAATATCCGGCAATCCAGATGCCCGAAAAGAGGGGTGTCGAGCCAGGATGGGTCCAATCTTTCAAGCATTGAACCGATATCATTTGAAAAAAAATTTCCGATGGCCTCCCTGAGCAGAGGCGCCATCCAGTCCCCCTGCCCGTAGGAATCAAGGAGCAGTGTCGAATGGCAGAAGAGAATCTCCTCGCGCCCCTTGAGAAACACAATTACGACGGGAAAGACCCTCCCCTGAACACGATAGGCCAGCAGGACCGCCTTGTTGTCATTGGCGTCCAGGAATGAGGCGGCCGGAGAGTCGAGTTTAATGACGATATAGCCGTCGACAATCGCCGCATCGAAGGCCGGGAGCACGATACTGAGGGAGGTCAGAAAAAGCTGAAGATCCCGTTCTTGGTCGGAAAGGTTGGTTTTTGTGGCAGGCATGGTGAGAAAATACTACCTCGGACCTTCTGGTTTGCGGTAACAGGCAGGAATTTCATGATATTTTTAATCCTGTCATCATCTGAGACCGTGATGGAGCAAACGGACAATCAGATGCGGAAGAACCTCACCATACCACTCTCCGACAAAATAGTACGTTTTTTTAAGTACAAGGGCGCAAAGGAGGGGGCATCGCCTGCCTTACTTCAACCAGACCTCGACCCTGCGGTTTTTCTCTTTGCCCTGCTCCGTCGTATTGGAGGCGACGGGCATCTCCTGGCCGCAGCTGAAGATGTCGCCGACGGCGATACCGCGCGCCTTCAGTTCCGAGGCCACCAGTTGGGCTCTGGCCATGGCCAGCTTGGAGTTATAC
>JAJYAX010000229.1 GCA_021779275.1 Deltaproteobacteria bacterium
GATGATGCGCGGACGCGGGGCGCTGGATGGTCTGGTGGTGACCCCGCGCGTCTGCGGTATTTGCAGCATCACCCACCTCACCGCGGCGGTGGAGGCATTGGACGCCATCGCCGGAATTATCCCGCCGGACAACGCCCGCCGTCTGCGCAACCTGGCGCTGATGGTTGAAACCATCCAGAGTGATGTCCGCCAGGCCGTGCTGATGTTCATGGTTGACTTTGCCAATCGGGAGTTCTATCGCGACCACCCGCTGGGAGAGGAGGCCAGTGACCGGTACAGCCCCCTGGAGGGAAGGGCCGCCATTGAGGTTATCCGGGAAAGCAAGCTCCTGTTGCAGATGGTGGCCATCATTGGCGGACAATGGCCGCATACCTCCTTCATGGTCCCCGGCGGAGTGACCTCTATCCCCGATATCTCAAAAATCCTGCAATGCAGGATAATTTTTGAACGATTCTGTTCCTGGTACGAACGCAGCATCCTGGGCTGTCCGATAGAAAGATGGCAGAAGATCCGAAGCAGGGATGATCTCACGGCCTGGCTTGATGAAGATCCAGCCCATCGAGACAGCGAGCTCGGCTTTTTTCTCCGTTTCGCGCCTCCGGCAGGCCTGCATTCCTTCGGCAGGGGCCCCAACCGTTTTCTCTCCTATGGGAATTTCCCCCTGCCGCTGGAGACAGCCGTGCACGGCGCCGAAGGGCGGCTGCTGGGAGCCGGATTTGCCGTCGGCGCCGATGTCTTCCCCTTTGATCCCGCCAAAATCACCGAGGATATCTCCCATTCCTGGTTCGAACAGGGGGCCGCACCGGCCCACCCCTTTGCCGGTTCGACCAGGCCCTATGCCTCAGGCCAGAGCGGTCCCTTGTATTCCTGGGTCAAGGCCCCCCGGTATGGAGGGGAGGTCGCTGAAACAGGCCCCCTGGCCGAAATGGTCATTGCCGACAACCCGCTCTTCCGGGATATCATAGCACACGACGGCCCCAGTGTCTTTGCCCGCGAACTTGCCCGCCTCACACGGCCCGCACATCTCTTGCGGTCCATGGCAACATGGATCGACGAGCTTCTGCAGAGGCGGGAGGATCCGTTTTATCGCACCGTGAAGAGCATCCCGGATGGTGAGGGCGCCGGCCTGATCCAGGCAGCCCGCGGAGCCCTGGGACACTGGGTCAAGGTCCAGGACGGAAAGATTGCGCACTATCAGATCATCACGCCGACCTCATGGAACGGCTCCCCGCGTGATGAACACGGCAGGCGCGGGGCCTGGGAAGAGGCCTTGATCGGCACCCCGATGAAAGACTGTAAAAATCCGGTGGAGGCAGGACATGTCGTCCGGTCCTTTGATCCCTGTCTGGTGTGTGCGGTGCACTGCCTGCGCAAGAAGGTACAGGGAGGCCCCCCGATGACGGGTTGCAACCGGTGAAACGTTGCATTATCTGTATCGGCAACCGTTTTGTTCCGGCAGATGCGGCAGGCCCAGCGGTTTTTGACAGATTACAGGAGATGCAGCCGCTGCCTGCCGGGATTGAGATCATTGACGGGGGAATGGCCGGTCTGAATCTCCTGCCCCTGCTGGAACGGGGCGGCAGGGTGGTTTTTGTCGACGCCGTTCGCGGATTTGCCGGGCCGGGAGAGGTTGTGATGCTTGAGCGCCGGGAAATCGTAAGCGGCGCAGGCTGTGATCATTTTGACCATAACGCCGGTCTGGCCTCTGTGCTTACCGTCCTTCCCCGGGTCTGTGATGGAGACCTGCCGGAGGAGATCGTGCTGGTCGGACTGGAAGGTGAATGTACCCCGCAGACGATTGAACGGGCTGCGAACCTAAGTATTGCCGTTGCGGCGCACGGCGTGAAGGATCTCAGGTGATGGAAAGGAGCAGGGCAGATATGCAGCTGGAAATCGACATGCTGCGCCGCGAGATCAAGGTTGCCAGGGAGGCGGCCGAGATCACCTCCGATTTTGTGGTCAAACAGTTTGAGCAGACCGAAAGAATGCTGCACAGATTTCAGACCGCTGACGCCGAGCGGCAGGCTGTTTTGGATGCCGCGACCCAGCTCTCAATCATCGCCACAGATCTTGACGGCACGATCCGGCTCTTCAGCAAAGGGGCCTCCACCTTGCTGGGGTACTGCCCATCGGAAATGATCGGCAAAGCCAATATCCTGTCCCTTCACCTTGCGGAAGATCTCCACCATTACGGCAAGAAGGTAAGCGGGGTTTCCGGATCAATCCTGCACGATATCGAGGTCTTCGACCAATTTGTCAAACAGAAGCAAAGCCGTGCCCTGGAGTGGTTTTATGTCTGTAAAGACGGCGCCTATCTGCCCGTGAGTCTCTCCATTACCAGCCTGTATAATCCCGATGGCCGTGTTGTCGGCTATCTTTTCACGGCCATGGACATGACCCCCCAGAAGCTGATGGAACGGGAACTGATTCAATCCAAGGAAGCGGCGGAGGCGGCCAATGCCTCCAGAGGAGATTTTCTGGCCCGGATGAGCCACGAGATCCGCACCCCCATGAACGGCATCATCGGCATGGCCTCTCTCCTGCAAAAAACAGCTCTCGATCCAAAACAGCATAATTACGCGGACAAGCTCCTCGGTTCCGCCAATACCCTGTTGGGTCTGATAAACGACATTCTCGATTTTTCCAAGATAGACGCCGGTAAACTGCAATTGGAAAAGGTGTCCTTCAATCTTGAAGATATCCTCGGCAATATTGCCAATGTCGTCGGTATGCAGGCTGAAAAAAAAGGCCTGGAGTTTTTGTTTCAGATCGATCCCGGGGTTCCGCGGGACCTCATCGGCGACCCTCTGCGCCTGGGACAGGTGCTGATGAATCTGGCAGGCAATGCCGTAAAATTTACTGATCGGGGTGAGATTGTTATTTCGGTGACCCTGGAAGAACAGCTGCTGGATACGGTGACGTTTCGATTTTCCGTTCGTGACAGCGGCATCGGCCTGCCGCAGGAGCAGATCGATCTGCTCTTTTCGGCATTCCGGCAGGCCGATGACTCCATTACCCGCCGATATGGCGGCACGGGCCTTGGACTTGCCATCAGCAAACAGCTCACAGAGCTGATGGGCGGCAGGATATGGGTTGAAAGCGAGCCGGGGAAGGGCTCAACATTCAGCTTTACCGCAAAGCTGCGCCTCCCGGAGGAGACCCGGAAGGCGCCGAAATCCGTTGAGTGCCTGCGCGGACTCCGGGCCCTGGTGGTCGATGACAACGAGGCGGCCCGGGATGTGCTCTCCGCGATGCTGGCATCGTTTCAAATCAAGGTGGACACAGTCGTTGACGGAAAATCGGCCCTTGTCTCCCTTGAAGAGGCAAGGAGACAGGGAAGCCCCTACGATATGGTCCTGCTGGATTGGATCATGCCCGGAATCGACGGCATTGAGACGGCGCGGCAGATCAAGGCCAACGCCTTGCTGGCCAAGGTGCCGGCCATGTTGATGGTAACGGCCAACGGCCGCGAAGAGGTCTATACGGAGGCGGAAAAGATCGGCCTGGATGGTTTTCTCCTGAAACCGGTGTATGCCTCGGTCATGTACAATACCCTGCTGGATATCCTGGGCATCGAGACGCTCCCCGGACCTCCGACCATCAGGGACACGGTCCGATCAGCAGACCTGACCGCCATTCAAGGGGCGCATATCCTGCTGGTGGATGACAACACCATCAATCAGGAGGTAGCGACCGAATTTCTTGAAGATGCCGGCATGGTTGTCACCATCGCCTCTTCCGGACGGGAATGTCTCGAAGCCTTGCGCCACAGCCATTATGATCTTGTCCTGATGGACATCCAGATGCCGGAGATGGATGGCCTGGAGGCGACCAGAAGAATCCGCCGGGACAACAGGTTCACGGATCTGCCGATTGTCGCCATGACGGCCCATGCCATGGCGGGGGACAGGGAAAAGAGTCTGGCCGCGGGCATGGACGACCATATCACCAAGCCCATCGATCAGGCGGTTCTTTGTCAAACCTTAAAGAGGTGGATAGGAGAAAAACAGACGGCCTCCCCGCAAAGGAAGCCTCATGCTCCATCCAGTGTTTCCGGAGCAGACCTCCCCCTGCCCTCTTTACCTGGTATCGACCAGGTGGAAGCACTCAAGGTATTGAACAAAAACACCGGCCTTTTCGTCAAATTGCTCTATGACTTCAGAAAAAGCTTCAGCTCTCTGCCGACACTGCTGCGGAATCTTTCAGAGGCGGGGCGGTGGCCGGAGATTCAAGAGAAGGCCCATACGGTAAAAGGTGTGGCCGGGTATCTCGGCGCCTCCGGCCTGATGGAGGCGGCGCAAAAGCTGGAGA
>JAJYAX010000230.1 GCA_021779275.1 Deltaproteobacteria bacterium
AATCACAGGGCATTACTTCATATTGAACAAAAACGATTGCACCTGCCTTATCGATCATGATATCATAGTACAATATCATGATCGATGGAGGATACAATGCAAACTGTAACGGTTTCCCCGAAATTCCAAGTAGTCATACCACGTCAGGTCAGACAGTCCTTACATTTGCTCCCTGGGCAGAAATTGCAAGTCATAGAATATGCTGGCAGAATTGAACTTATTCCCGATCAGGATATCTCTGAGCTTAGAGGGATCCTTAAGGGGATAAATATCGATTTCGACAGGGAGAATGATCGAATATGAACGTTATTGATTCCTCTGCATGGTTGTCCTATTTCGCAGATGAACCATCAGCAGGTAACTTCCTTATCCCGATTCAGGACACCGAATCTCAGATTGTGCCTGTCATTACACTCTACGAAGTGTTCAAAGTGGTCCTGCTGGAATCGGGTGAAAATGAAGCACTGCAAGTTATTGCGGCAATGCAGAAAGGAAATGTAACTGATTTTACATCTTTTTTAGCCATATCGGCATCAAGGCTAAGCTTAAAGTATTCATTGCCAATGGCTGACAGTATTATTCTTGCCACCGCCAGACAGTACAACGCCACCATCTGGACACTAGACATCGATTTCAAAGGCATTCCAGGGGTTAATTACTTTCAGAAATAAGGAAAGGGCTCGCGTCTTTCTTTACTCATATTCAATATATCTTCCTGATTATAAAAGGAATAGAAATGGATGATGTGTGACGATAAACATCAGACCACGGATGCCCAACCGGCCTCTCCTGCTGTATCCTCAGGACGGAGAGCCTCCTCTTATTCAACCCGGAGCATATCGTGATCATCCTGAACTCACTCTTTCCCATCGTTGCGCTGCTTGGTATCGGCAATATCCTGAAGAGCCGGGGAATGACGGATTCGGCCTTTCTGGACACCTCCGACAGACTGATCTACTATTTCTTTTTTCCGGTTATGCTGTTCTGGGAAATCGGCAAGGCGTCTCTGGATAAGGGCATAGACTGGGACTTCTGCCTGGCCTCCTTCTGCGCGCTGCTGGCCATGTTCGTCCTCAGCGCTCTTGCCATCAGGGTCTTTCGTATTTCCGACTTTCAGGCCGGATCCTTTTCCCAGGGCTGTTACCGGTTCAACACCTATATCGGGGTCGCCGTCATCCTCAACAGCCTGGGAACCGAGGGGGTGAAGTATTTCGGCATCATGATAGCGTTTACCATCCCGCTCCTCAACCTCTTTGCCGTTGCCACCCTGATCTGGTTTTCCGGCAAGAAGGTCGGCATACGAAGACGTGTCGAAATACTGGCCATGGCGCTGATTGCCAATCCCCTCATCCTCGCCTGCCTTGCCGGTATTCTCTATTCAAGAATATTCGGGGGCTTCCCGGCCTTTATCAATAATACCCTCAGTTTGGTCTCGATGGTGGCCCTGCCCATGGCCCTGATCTCCGTTGGCGGCGCACTGACCTTTGCCAAGGTCAGAGGGAATCTGGTCCCGTCGCTGCTGGCCTCGGCCTTGAAGCTGCTTGTGCTGCCGCTGCTCGGCTGGCTGTTCTTTCATCTCTTCCATGTCACCGGGATGCCCTTCAAGGTGGGAATGATCTGTCTCTGTCTGCCCACTTCAACGGCCATCTATGTGCTTTCCTCACAGATGAACAGCGACACCGAACTGGCCTCGGCGGCAATCGTTATCTCGACGCTGCTTTCCTTTGTTTCCCTGTCGGTGGCGCTCGTGCTCTAGGATTTTTTTCAAAAGGGTTCAGCTGATCTCAACATGCAAAGGAATTTTGTGAATACGGATATCGAGCAGCGCATCAGGGAGAGTTTCGCCCGGCAGGCCATCATGACCACCATCGGCGCCTCAATCACCCATATAGGGCCGGGAGAGGTGACCATTGAACTCCCCTTCCGGGTGGAAATCACCCAGCAGCACGGCTTCGTCCATGCCGGTGTGGTGACGACCATTGTCGACAATGCCTGCGGCTATGCGGCCCTCAGCCTGATGCCGCCGGCCGCCGCGGTCCTGACCGTCGAGTATAAGGTCAATTTTCTCTCTCCCGCAGTCGGCGACAAACTGGTGGCCACAGGCCGGGTCCTGAGGCCCGGGCGCACCCTGATGGTCTGCCTGGGAGAGGTTGTGGCGCTAATCGACGGCCGGGAGAAACCAGTTGCAACCATGCTGGCGACGATGATAGCCCGCGAGGATACCGGGCTCGCAGGCTAGGGTTTTCAAGATGGCGGACCTTATCGATACGGCACCGACTCCTCGCCGATGAACTCCCGGGCGATGATCAGCTTCTGGATATGATAGCCCCCTTCGGCCCCGACCAGATAGGACATCACCCCCTGCAGGGCCGAGCCTAGTGGACATTCCTTCATATAGCTGGAGGCCCCGAGGTGGGTCATGCAGCGCTGGACAATCTCGGCGCCGATCTTCGGCGCAGTCATCTTGCAGATGGAGACCATCCGGCTCAGCTCCCGCTGGGAGATGAAATCCTTTTCCTTATACAGCGTATCGGCGCACCAGGCGGTATAGCGCAGGTAGATGCGCAGCTGTTCCAACCGGGCATGATCCTCGGCCAGCTCAAAGGAGACCCCCTCGAACTTGGCCAACGGCCTGCCAAACAGAACACGCTGCCGCACATAGTCCCGCGAGATCTCCAGTGCCCTCTCCGTCATGCCGACACAGGCCGAGGCCACCAGGATCCGGGCCAGATTGAACCCCTCCATATTCAGATAAAAGCCCCGGTTCATCTGACCGAGGATATGGTGCTCCGGCACCTCGACGTCCTGGTAGTGCATGGTCCCGTTGGAGAGCCCGCGGCGGCCTGTCTCGTCCAGCACCGTGTAGGTGGCGCCGGGCAGACGGGCCGGGATAAAGACCATGGTGAAGCCCTTATGCCCCGCCTCTGGGTCGGTCCGCACCAGGGTGATATGCCCACCGTCCCGCAGTTCGAAGGCCTCCCGGACCCCGCTGATAAAGATCTTCTCGCCGTTGATGATAAGCCTGTCCCCGACCTTGATCCCGGAGGTCCGGATATTGGCCACATCCGAGCCGCCGGTGGGCTCGGTGGTGGCTATCCCTAAGAAATATTTGCCGGTCGCCACCCTGGGCAGGATCTCTTTCTTCAGCTGCTCGGTCCCGTGTTTGACAATCAGGCTGCCCCAGCCCATGCAGAGCAGGGCATAGACCGGCAGGGACATGCTCATATCGGCCCGGGCCAGCTCATGGACCGCGATGGTCCCGTAGACCATCTCCTCACCTGCAGGCGCCGACCCGCCATACTCCTCGGGGATGGAGATGCCGAAGATCCCGATCTCGGCCATCTTCTCCAGCAGCTGATCGGGGATGATGCTCCGTTCCGTGTCGATCTGCCGGGCCAGCGGCGCGATCTCCCGCTCACAGAAGTCCCGGAGCGTCTGTCTGAACAGCCGCTGTTCCTGACTCAGCCTGAATTCCATATCTTTGCCTCCATTGGAATATTCCAGAAAAATCTCCTTTGGATCGGCTTCGAGGAAATGAAGCCGATCCAAAAAAAATATAGCATCGGCGGGGGCTCTTGAACAGGGCTTTTCTACGAGGGAAGAAGCCGGTCGAAGATGGCCCGCAGCCTGCGTTCATAGACGGCCAGATAGACGAGGGCTGCGCCATAGGAGAGGATCGTACCGCCGATAAGCCCAAGATGAGGAAATGTCCAATGCACCGACAGCGAAAAAACGATGATGGCCGGCATGGCAAGCGGGGTGTCGCGAAAAAAGGACGGGACGCTCCCGCCGCCGTAATTGAAATGCAGGATCATCACCGAGGGCAGGATGACGGTGGGGAAGGCGGCCAGCAGGCCCGCCCAGGCCGGTCCCACGAAGGCGGCAAGCCCCGTCACCGTCAGAATGACAAGGGACGCGAAGACCGCCCGGACCATGAGCATCGCCCAGGTGACCGCCGCCTTCTCCCGGATTTTTTCCGGTGCGGATTTTCTGAAGGCAATGGCCGGCGGCGGCAGCAGGAGAAGGACAACGCAGGTGCGCAACACCGCATTTGCGGGCATCATCGTGATGGTTGCCGCCGTGACGAAATAGCCGGCAAGACCCGCAAGACAGCTGCAGGGAATCGACACCCTTCTCGAATTGGAAGAGAGCTTGCCGGCCGTCATACGATAGCACCAGCAAAAGCCAAGGGTGGCCAGGATGCCCTGAATGCTCCAGAGGGCGCTATCGGCGGCAAAGACCGGCCCCTGCTCCAGGCCCAGAAAAAAAAGGGTCAGACCGGTCCCCAGAGGGAAACCGGCCATCACCCC
>JAJYAX010000231.1 GCA_021779275.1 Deltaproteobacteria bacterium
GAATTTCTACGCCCAGCGCCGGACCATCAACTGCGGCATGAACACGCTCGACGCCCTCCGCCAGGATTTCCAGGATCCACGGATTCAGGTCGGCATTACCACGGAATACTATCTCGGCAAGCTCAGGGAGGCGGGCGTCGCCGCAGAACAGCTCCTCGCCGACCATGGATATGTCCTTTTCCGGCTGCAACCGGCGGACGGCCAATGATCCATAAACACGAACAACCTCCTGCCGATCCATACCTTGTCAGACGTAGACATCTGTAGTATATTTGAGTTTGATAACTGTTACCAGGACAAGGAGGAGCACGTGGATACCGAGGAATTTGCACGATCCAGGAAAAAGCTTGGAAAAACACAAAAAGAGATGGCGGAACTACTCGGAATTGCGCTTAAGACCGTTCATAGCTACGAACAGGGGTGGAGGACGATTCCCTCCCATATTGAACGCCAGGTGTATTTCCTTGTCTGTAATCACAGAGGAAAACACAAGAGCGCCGTCCCCTGCTGGGAAAAAAAACACTGCGGAATGGAGCAACAGTGCCCGGCCTGGGAGTTTCAAAGCGGGCATCTATGCTGGTTTATCTGCGGGACCTGCTGTGACTGCACCCAAGGATGCTCTCTGGAGGACAAAATGGAGAAATGCCGTTCCTGCGACATCCTGAAGGACCAGCTGGAATAGCCTTCCCGGCGTTCCTCTCCCGCCTCGTCGCCCCCGGCGGCTTTACTTTTTGTACGGTCGGTAGTATCTTATTGACCAATAATGGAGCCGGGTCGGCGTTGGAATGTCCGGCCGATGGCCACCCCATCCACGTGTTTCCCTATCCAGTTCTTCTCACAGGAATGAAATTATGCCCATTTACGAATTTAAATGCACCACGTGCCACGCGGAATTTGAAACCATTGTCGCCTCGTCCGCCAAGACGGAGGGGGTGAAATGCACCCAGTGCGGAAGCTCGGACATCAGCAGGATACTCTCGACGGTCAACAGCAAAATCAAAAGGACCGGATCTCTGCCGATGGCGGCTCCATCAACGGGTTGCCGGTCCAAATCCGGTTTTTCATGAGCCCATTGACAAGAGAGCCCGTGCGGCTCTTCTCCCGGCGCCTTTACTGATTCCCTTCTTTGATTTTTTTCTTCTCTTTCTTGCCGGAGGTGAACTCAAAGACCATCTCATTTTCTTTCAGGAGGCCGTATTTATCCCTGGCAACTTTTTCCTGGTATTCAGGATCGTTTTGTATGCGCTCTATCTCCTTCTGCAGGGACCCGTTTTTGTCTTCGATCTCCTTGTTCTCCGCCCGCAGCCGGGTGATTGTCGAACGCTGGCGCAGCAGAGAATAAACCCCCATTTCGGGCGCGAAAATAATCCAAAGAAGAGCAATGACCGCCAGAAACACTCCTATTCCGACCAATCTTCTCATCTGGCCTGGGGACAATGATGTCCGGGGTCTTCTTCTCATTGGCTCTCCCTGCACAACAACCTCTTGCGGCCTTCTGGTTTACCGGCAACTGTGCCATGGCGATTCCGTGCACGTTCATCAACCATAGGCTCCCCTTTTATCTTTGATAATGCAAAATCAACTTCGCCCGCTCTACCTTGTCAGCGCCTGCCTTGTCGGCCTCTGCACGCGCTATGACGGCAAGGCAAAGGCCCACGACGCCTGCCTCCGGCAGCTGCAGGACGCCGCCTGGATCCCGGTCTGTCCGGAACAGCTCGGCGGTCTCCCGACCCCGCGGGAAGCGGCCGATATTATCGGCGGCAGTGGCGAGGACGTCCTTTCGGGCAAGGCACGGGTGATAACCAAAGGCGGCGCCGATGTGAGCGGGGCCTTTATTCGTGGGGCATCCCAGGTCCTTGCCATCGCCCAAAGCCAACCCATCGATACTGTCTTCCTGAAGGCCCGCAGTCCATCCTGTGGTTGTACCGGCGTCACCGCCGCCCTGCTCAGACAGCACGGATTCCGGCTCCGGGAATTTTAGCCGTTAAGCCGGGTTACTACCTATTTTATCCGCATCACGACAAGAATTATAATTCCGGCCTCATACAGCAGATACAACGGCACGCCCATCAACGCCATATTGAAGACGTCGGGAGTAGGGGTCAGGATGGCAGCCACAATGGCGATGACCAGAATGGCATAGCGCCTGTTTTTTTCATACACCTTCCGGGGAAAAACCCCGACCCGGGCCATGAACACCATAAAGATGGGCAATTCAAAAACCAGTCCGAACCCCAGAATAAAAATGGAGGTGAAATTGACAAACCGCGTCACCGAGATAACCGGTTTCAATTGCTCGGAGCCATACCCCAGAAGAAATTCGATCCCCATCGGCAAGGTTATGATATAACAAAATAACGTCCCGGCATAAAAGAGCAGGCAGGTAAAAAAGATAAAAAAGGCCAGCGGCATGCCTTTAACCCCGAAGGGTCTGCCCATGGCCCGCCAGAGGACTATCGTAATCCATGGCATCAATCCATAAAGAGCCGCAAACAGGGACAGTTTCACATGGGCCAGAAACGGCCCCGCAATGGAAAAAAAGTAGAGCTTATGCGCAAGATGTCCCTGGACGATATCCAACAGACGGGGAGAGAGAAAGAAAATAATCAGGCTGACCGCAAGAACCCCTACCCCAAGCGCACGTATGGACTTGCGTAATTCGTCAAAAAAAACTATCAATGAGGTATGGGCTTGCATAGCGGAAATTTTCGGAGTGCGCCTGCGATTTAAAGTCGAGACGGAGACCGCCTCAACATCCTTGCTTGTCGGCAAAATAGCAGAACCGGCGCTGAAAAGCAATTTGATAGAGGTTGCACCCACAAAAGAGCCGCGATAAAACACCTGCCCTCACGACCAAAAAACCGAACCTACATCTTACGACCAACCACAATCAAACCATAGACAATCGGATACCGCCACTATGCTTGAATTACGATTTATACGGGAAAACTTAGACCTTGTAAAAGAAAAATGCGGCAGACGAGGAATGGCGGCGGACAGGCTGGATGAATTTTCCCGGCTGGACCACAAACGCCTGGCCCTGCTGACCGAGGTCGAAGCCTTGAAAAATATACGGAATACCGCCTCTAAAGACATCGCCATGCTGAAAAGCGGACCCGAGAAGGCCAAGGCCGACGCCCTGATCCTGGAGATGCGGGAGACCAGCCGGAAGATCAAGGACCTGGACACTGAACTGGCGGACATCCAGATCGGCCTGCAGGAGATTGTGATGACGATCCCCAATCTCTGTGACGACTCGGTCCCGGTCGGGCGCAACGACAGCGATAATATCGAGGTCAAACAATGGGGAGAGAAACCGGTCTTCTCCTTTCCCCCCAAGCCCCACTGGGAGCTTGGTGAAGACCTCCGGATCATCGACTTCGAGCGCGCGGCCAAACTCTCCGGAGCCCGGTTTTCCCTGCTCACCGGTTTTGCCTCCCGGCTTGACAGGGCGCTGACCAACTTCATGCTCGATCTGCATACCCAGAGAAACGGCTACACCGAGGTCCTGCCGCCCTTTCTGGTCAACAGCGCCTCGATGACCGCCACCGGCCAGCTGCCGAAATTCGAGGCGGATCTCTTCAAGATCAAGGACTGGGACCTCTATCTTATCCCAACGGCCGAGGTGCCGGTCACCAATATCTTCCGCGACGAGACCCTAGACGAAAAGGACCTGCCGATCAAATTCGCCTCCTTCACCCCGTGTTTTCGCTCCGAGGCCGGCTCCTACGGCAAGGACACCCGGGGACTGATCAGACAACACCAATTCACCAAAGTGGAGCTGGTGAAATTCACCACCCCCGAGACCTCGACCCGGGAGCTGGAATTGCTGCTGGCCGACGCGGAATCGGTTCTGCAGCTCTTGGGTCTCCATTACCGGGTGGTCACCCTCTGTTCCGGCGACCTGGGCTTTTCCGCGACCAAGACCTACGACATCGAGGTCTGGCTGCCGGGCCAGCAGGCCTACCGGGAAATATCCTCCTGCTCCAATTTCCTGGATTTCCAGGCCCGGCGCGGCTCAATCCGTTATCGCCCGGAGGGCCAAAAAAAGAGCAGGCTGGTCCACACCCTGAACGGCTCGGGGCTTGCCGTCGGGCGCACCCTGTTGGCGGTGATGGAGAATTATCAACAGGAGGACGGTTCAATTGCGGTTCCAAAGGTCCTTGAGCCCTACTTTGAAACACGATTCTGATACCGGCAGAAAGGAGACGGGACACACCTGTTCCCTTTCATCGGCGTAACAGGTGATCTGACTGTATGGAAATATTAGGGAAAGATTCAATTTTTACCTCGATGAAGCAGAG
>JAJYAX010000232.1 GCA_021779275.1 Deltaproteobacteria bacterium
CCAGCATAAAGTAATCGGCACTCTGGGCATAAAAGGGTATCACCTGGGGGCGGACAATCGCCATATCGGTTACGGCCCCCGGAAAGTGTTGTTTGATGATTGCCTGGATATCCTCGGCCTGTCCTTGGGGAAACGAATGAATCCCCGGCTCATCGTTCACATAGAAGGAAAACTGTCCTTGTGTCAGCAATGGCTGCAGGGAATCAAGGGCATGGATAAGCTTTTCCGGTTCATGCGGCACGGCCAGCGTGCAGTGCAGAGCAAGCGACAGACAGGCCTCGATATTTTTCGCATTCAGACCGATCACCGCAGTATTCAGACCCAGTGCTTGGATCTCAGCCAGGTTGGCGGAGCTTGCCCCATAGGTCCCTATCGGAAAGAAACCGGAATCCGGCGGAGCCTGAGGGATCTGTTCCGGCGGCGCCTTTTTCACCAGCTCAGGCGCACGCATCCAGAAGGTATTGCCGGGATAGTCGTTGCGAAATTGAAAGACCGACTTGCCCGGCTCTTCAGGGCAGGTGACAAAGGTTTTCAACCTTTGGAATTTTCCGCTTACTCGATGGGTATTGAGCCTGTACTTTCTGCCCCAGAGAGAAATCTCGGGATAGGCGGCGCCATCCCTGCAGTCAGGTCGAAGAAAATCGGCGGAGAAGAGATAGCTCTCTTTGGGGCGGCAGGCCGGAAGAGCACTGCTCCAAACGGCCTGCCGGTCATAGCCGGCAGTAAGCCCGATGGCATTGCCGCCATCCTTTGCCTCAAACAGAAAGGTGCTGTCCTGGACCTTAGCAGCCGCAGCCGAATGCCACTGCTCCGGCGGAGCCCCTTGGGCCGGTTGCTTACTCGTCTCTGTCGCCTCACCTAGCCCGAATCCCGGGTTCTGCAACAGATTTTCCGGCGGTGAGAATTTCTCCAGAATCGGCCACTGCTCTTCCTGCAGTTCACTGAAGGTATAGACCAGCAGACCACTGGCACCGGATCGCGAAACTGTCTGCACCACCTGGGCGAATTCCTGTGTTTCCACCTTTTCGGCCTGAATGATCGGCCAGACCTCCCGGCCGGTCATTTCAGCCACGTAATCGGTTATCTCGCCTACCCATGAAACCGGTCTGTCGACCATCCGGTGGTAGACCATGGGGGAAAAGACATCAGCAAAGGGCGTCAGCAGCTTGGGATCCTGCGCCAGGCGAAAGGACAGTGCTCCATCAACGTCGGATTTCCGCCAGGGCGCCAGAAAGACCCCAAGTTGTATCTTCCTCCCCTTCGAGTGCTGGTCGATTATCTTTCGGGCATCACGAACAAAGGAGGTGATCTGCTCCTTTTTCCAGTCCATCCATTGCAGAGCCGCGTTCTCGTGAATCCATTTTGCCTTCGCAGCCGTATCTGTCGCCTCTTGTGCAATATGAATCCCGGTATCGGTCTGAAACTTTAATAAACAACGGTCACAATAACAGGTGTCGGGAATATCCGGCGCCTCCTGCTCCCATCGGCCCGGATAGCGAATGAAATCAAGCCAGATCCCGGAAATCCGGCTCTCCCCGCTGAATTTCTCCAGCCAGGAAGAGAGAAGATCCAGGCGCTCCCGCCGCCATCCTTGATGGGTCGGACAGACCCCGCCCAAGGATGCTTCGAGGAAGGAGCCGTCGGCCTTCACCGGCCTGGCATCCGGGAAAATTTTCCAGGCCTCGCTGCCGCCAAAGACATTTAGGGTGAGAAAGACTTCCCGGCCTGCGGCAACTTCCTTTTCGATAAGACTTTGATCGGGAGGCAGGAAGACACTGGTGATGTTATACCGGGATAATTCAGCGGCATCTCGATTCAATCCGTAGATACCGACTGGACCAGCTGCTGATAATTGGGGAAAAAATCCGTAAAGGATGCAAAAAATGACAAGTGCTGTGAATCCGGGAAGTGATTTCCGCAAGACAGTTTCCCCTCTCATATTGAAGTGTCAGGTAGGCATTCGGAGATTGTTTTCTTTCGGATATCAGTGCTGCGCTGTGTTCCTCGCCAGTCTGATATTGTTTGTAGACAAAAAGAGAACAGAAGACCAGTCATGAAACTCAAGGATAAGATAGCATGGTTAACCGGGGAATTTCAATGACAGTTATTGTCCGTTTGCAAGAGCGGTATGATTTTTCACTACCTGAAAAGGAGAAACATGCGGGGCGAGGAGGTTAATCTCCGGCCGCAGCTCTCCCCATCTGGCCAGAGCTTGCCAGAAGGCGTAATCGAGCAGAACGCCATTCAGCCAGACAGCGAATACGCTCATGGCGTACATCGAGGATTGCCGACGCATCCAGATTCTTCAGGGATGAGGTCGCATCGGCATAGGCCTTGATGACCTCCCTGGCGATCTGATGTTCAGTGTCAGCCAGCGCCGCCTCTTTTTGCTCCACCTGGGCCTGTGCGCCTCGAACCTTTTAGGTGGAAGAAAACCCGTCAAAGAGCGGTATCGTCACCATAAGACCCATCGTGGTTTCCGCGGTCTCCGTGGGGGTTACCGCCTGACCTGGTCCTGTGTTGTTATAATAATTGGCGGAGAGGTTCAGGTAGGGCAGGCCCGCCGAGCGGGTTGCCGTTACCCGTTGCTGCGCGGCTTCAAACTGACTTCGGGCCGCAAGAACCGCAGGGTGCCTTTTCATGGCTTCATCCAGCCAGGAGACCAGTGCCTTGTCACCATTCTCTCCGGCCTTTTCATCGAGATCCTCCTGCAGCACTATCGAGGGATTCCCGGGAACGCCCAGGATATATCCCAATAAGGAGACTGCTTTTTCATAGTCTCCCCGGGCCCGGTTTTTTTCCAGGGAGGCCTTGGCGAGTGCCGTCGTCGCCTGGAGCGTGTCGGTTCTGGCGATGGTCCCCTTTTTTTCCCGTACCTTTGCTGAACGAAGTGTCTCCCCGGCAATCTCCATTCCCTCATCTTTTGCCGTGAGCGAGGCCCGGGCGGTCAAGGCATCACAATAGGCCTGAATCACCTCTGTAAGCGCCTTTTGCAGGGTGGCGTTATGGCTGGCCAAGGAGCAGTTAACAGGGACTCGGAGGCCTGATGGTTGGCGGCTCGTCCCCCGAAATCAAGAAGACGCCAGGTCAGGCTCATCTGAGCGGTGTTCCGGTCGATAGTGCTCGATGCAGGAGAATGTGAATACTCTATCCGGTCTTTGGTCCTGCCCAAGGCTCCCGTCAATGTGGGGAGGTAGGCGGCGCGGGCCTCTCCGACCGCTCTCGCCTGGATTTTGATGTTGGCCCAGGACGATTTGATCTGGGGATTATTGCACAGGGCCAGATCAACGGCCTCCCCAAGGGCGAGCGGCGTGGAAAAATCTGTCTGCACGGGGCACGGGACCGGTTCACCGTCTCCGGGAAGGGTTACACCTGTTTTGAGAACGTCAGGCCCGACGCGTAAGGGGCCCGCAAGAGGATAGGCCGGATCAAAGGCCAATGCCGACGAGGCCTGCAATATCCAGACGACTATCGCAACGAGAAAAATTCGAGAAAGTGTCTTGCCACGACACGTACGCAAGGTGTACAGGCTTACACATGGAGTCGCACAGCATTGCCGAGCCCGGCAACATCGGGAGCGCCGGTTCAGACCCGGATGATGTCCGTACTCAGCGCTCATTGAGACTCTCGCGTTTATGCTGCAGAAGCGGACTCAGCACATATTCAATCACCCGGCGGGAACCTGTCTTGATCTCCACTGCAACGGACATGCCCGGGCTGAGCTCCATATCGTGTCCATTAACCGGGATAGACATTGTATCGAGCGCCACCCTGACCGAATAAATCAGACCTTTTTTCTCGTCCTTGATGGCATCCCGTGATACATGGACAACCCGGCCTGGAATCGTACCGTATTTGGTATATTCATAGGCGTCGATCTTTACCGCCGCAGCCTGGCCCTCATCCACAAAGCCGACATCCTTGTTCTCCAGGAAGGCCTCAACCTCGAGATGGTTGTCCTTGGGAACGATCTGCATCAAGGGCTGCGCCGCCGGCACTACTCCGCCGATGGTGTGCACGGTCAATTGCTGCACCGTACCATCCACCGGAGCGACAAGGATGAGCAGTCGGCTGTGCGATCCCGCCCGCAGGGCGTCCTGCCGCGCCGCCTCCACGACCTTTTCCCCTTCGGTCAGGCGTCCAAGGCCACACGCTTGGTCTCGGCAATCAAGGCCGCCCGTTGATTTTTCGCCTCCGTCAGCTGCCCTTCCAGATCTATGCGCGCCTGCTCTTTTTCCAGATAAGCATGTCTGGAGACATCATGTCCCTGGGCCAGTTCTTTGTAATCCAGTGCCCGCTGAG
>JAJYAX010000233.1 GCA_021779275.1 Deltaproteobacteria bacterium
CAGACTCAACAGATCCAGGGAATCCACCTTTTCGGCCACAATTGATTTAATATTAAGGGAATGCACCAGGCCCGGGACCTCGGTTGCGAGCATTGCCGATGCCATTTTTTGCATGGAAAGATAGATCCCGTCCCGAACTCCTGCGGGAAGCAGATTGGAAAGACGCCCCACGGGCCGCGCCACAAGCCTGCCTATCATCGCCTCCAGCATTGCATCAATGGTCATAACCGTTTCTTTGGAACGTAGCAGCGCCAGGCCTTCCTCTTTTATCCAGGCCCTGAATTTTTCTATGCCTTTGGCGCCAAGCAGATCCTGAAGGACATCCTTCAGAGGCAGGTCGCCGCCTTGTATATGGGTTTCGATATTATCGCGGATTATCGCCGACAAGGCCGTGGTTGTCTCGTGTTCTCTCAGCAGCGCCAGAATCTGGAGACTCAACTTCTTGCAGATTCCCGAGATATTCGCCTCCTTTTCATTTTTCAGCAGCTGGATGAGCGGCGTCCGCAGAGAGAGGGTATACCGCTCACAGATTGTAGCCGTCACCCTGTTCCGCATCTCCTCATTCTGCAGCCAGGCGACAATGTCCGTATTTTTCTCAACAAGATAGTGATGGATCTTTCCCTCCACCATCTCCATATTCAGAAAACCCCTGGCCATGGCGGCCATCGGTCCCAGTGAACCGATAAATTCCTGTATCCACAGGCAGGCTGCCTGCACAATCCGGTCCCTGACAGAGGGCTCTTGCAGAATTTCCGAACATTTTTCGAGCAAGGCGGGAGTCTGTTCCTCAATGGTCCTGAGGATGAGATCCTGTGTTGAGGAAGGCAGCAGATCGTGCAGGGATTTTTCCTGACTAATGATCTCGTGGACCTTGCGATACACAAAATCCTCCACCCACTGATCCATGGTGGGGTTTACCAGCATCCGGGACAGACCGGTCTCTATAAAATCATAGCTCACCTGACGTTCATGTTCGGAAAGAACCGAATTAAGATCTTTTTCCAGGAACCCGTCGTATGTTGAATCTACATATTTTTCGACTTTCCCGGAAAATTCCGCCGAACGAATGAAGGTATGCACCCCCTTTTTGATCTGGTATTTGACGGCCCTGACCGCCACATCAAAATAGCTGGCGAATTTCTCTGGGACAAGCGTCGGCAGCGGACCGAGATCCCGATGGAGAATGGCCCCGACCCGTTCCTTGATCAAGCCCAGGAGATGCTCCTGAAACTTTTCCTTCTTCAAGGCCTTGCCGATCTCCGTGCTGGTCAGGAGATGCTCGCCGACCATCTCACCCATATTCATCGCAAACTCATGCCGCTTGGAGGGAATGACACCGGGAGTCATGGGCACCCTGATTCCCAGGACGCGCCAGGCCTTCAACGGCCTGAAGAGCATGCGAATGGCAACCTTGTTGGTCAGATATCCGATAAACGCCCCGATGAAGGGCGGACCCAGATAGACCATATAATGGCTGATAGTCTCTATACCTACTGACATAATTTTACGATCTCCCGCGGATGGCTGATAATGAAATCGGCCCCATTTTTTTCAAGTTCAGCAATCTCACGGAACCCCCACAAGACCCCCGCCGTCCTCATGCCGGCACGTTTTCCCGTCTGCATATCCGTTGCCGTATCTCCTATATAAAGGACATCGTCACACCTGATTCCCAGTTTTTCCGCTATGATCAACGCCCCCGCCGGATCAGGCTTTTTGGCTATCCCGGCACGCTGACCCGCGACAGAGCTAAAGGTATCCGCTGGAAAAAACCGATTGACGCACATCCTGGTAAACTCATCGGGTTTATTGGAAAGAATCGCCAGCATCAGTCCCATCCCGCGCAAATCGCCAAGCATAGCCATAACACCTGGATAAGGACGACTTTTGTCGGCCCAATGGATGGCGTACAATTCCTTAAAGACCTGCTCGCATTCCGAGATCTGTTTCTCCATACAGCTCTCAGGCAGAATCCTTTCTATGAGAGTCCTCAACCCGTCACCAACAAAATACCGATAAGAATCAACAGGATGCTCTTGGTATTGTAACTGCCTGAGGGCGGCATTGGCCGTATCAGCCAGATCATCCAGGGTGTTGAGAAGTGTCCCGTCAAGATCAAAAAGCGTGGCTTTGAATCGCATAAGTAACCGGAAACCAAGAAGAGTGTGGAGTGCTTCGTTAATCAACGATAATTTTATCTCACCAGAGAGACCAATAACACGATATCCGAATTTATATGGCATAAAATAAAAAAGAAATCTTCCATTTTTTAATAAATATGGATAAAAATCATAATTAACGTCATTCATCTCCTTCTCAATTCAATCCAGGTAAAAGCCTATGTGGTTCGTCAGATTTTTTTCATCTTCGATTGGCAAGAAAGCGGTTATGGCAGTATCCGGGCTGATGCTCCTGCTGTTTCTCTGCAGCCATGCAGCCGGCAACGCTACTATTTATATGAGCAGGGCGGTCTTTCAAGGATATGCGGATGAACTGCACAGTCACCCTCTGATAGTCATCGTCTTCAGCACCGGTATCTTTCTGGTTTTTCTTGTCCATATCAGTCTTGGCTTATTGCTTTTTCTTCAAAATCGACAGGCAGGCGCCTCACGATACACCGTTTCAACCCGGGTCGTCTCCGACTCCCTTGCCTCCAAAACCATGCCCTACACCGGGCTCTGCATACTGCTCTTTGTCCTGGTTCATGTCTTCGGTTTTGCCTTTGGCCCGGCTGATGAACTGATCGCCGACACCGTCAAAAGGTTATTAGGGCATTTCTTCTATGGACTTTTTTATCTGGTTGCCTTCAGCGCCCTGGCTCTTCATCTGAGCCATGGATTCTGGAGCATGCTGCAGACCTTTGGGGTGAATCATCCCAGATACAACGGGTTGATTGGAAAATTGACCCTGATCGTCCCTCTTTTTTTCCTCATCCTTTTTGCAGGAATAGTTCTCTACTTTATGACAGGTATCGGTTCATCATTTTAACAGCTGCCTGTTTAACCAGGTAAACGTCCACTTAACTTAAACGTCCACCTATCGGCAGATCACTCTTCCTTCAGCAGAATAAAAGGTCTTTAAAATGGAACTCATATCACGAGCCCCTTCAGGTCCCCTGGCAGAAAAATGGGACAATCACAGGTTTAGCAACAAGCTGGTTAATCCGGCCAACAGAAGAAAATACAAAATTATTGTCGTGGGTACGGGACTGGCCGGGGCCTCGGCCTCTGCAACCCTTGCGGAACAGGGCTATCAGGTTCACACCTTCTGTATTCAGGACAGCCCGCGGCGGGCCCATTCCATTGCGGCCCAGGGCGGCATAAATGCGGCCAAAAACTACCAGAACGATGGTGATTCCGTCCACCGCCTGTTCTACGACACCATCAAGGGCGGGGATTTCCGTGCCAGAGAGGCCAATGTCTACCGCCTGGCCCAGGTCAGCAACAACATCATCGATCAGTGTGTCGCCCAAGGCGTTCCCTTCGCCCGGGAATACGGCGGAACCCTCGCCAACAGATCCTTCGGAGGCGCCCAGGTTTCACGAACCTTCTACGCCAGAGGACAGACCGGCCAGCAGCTTCTTCTGGGTGCCTACAGTGCGCTGTCCCGTCAGATTCATAAGGGCGGGGTGAAGATGTACCCCCGGCGGGAGATGATGGATCTCGTCATCGTCGACGGACGGGCTCGCGGCATTGTGACCCGCAACCTGATTAACGGCGCCTTGGAAAATCATAGCGCCGATATCGTGATCCTGGCCACCGGAGGATACGGGAATGCCTATTTCCTCTCCACCAACGCCATGGCCTCCAATGTCACGGCCTCATGGCGGGCCTATAAACACGGGGCGGGATTTGCAAACCCCTGTTTTGTGCAGATCCATCCCACCTGCATCCCGGTCCATGGCGACTACCAGTCCAAACTGACACTGATGAGCGAGAGCCTGCGGAATGACGGCAGGGTCTGGGTGCCGCTGGCCACCGGCGACAAACGACCTCCATCCGCCATCCCCGAGGCCGAGAGGGACTACTACCTGGAGAAAAAATACCCGAGCTTCGGCAACCTGGTGCCCAGGGATGTGGCCTCCAGAAATGCCAAGGAACAATGCGACCAGGGTAAAGGTGTCGGCAATACCGGCCTGGCCGTCTATCTGGATTTCGCCGATGCCATCAAACGGGACGGCCAGGAGACCATCCTGAAGAAATACGGCAACCTTTTTCAGATGTACGAAAAGATCACTGCCAGCAATCCGCTCAATGAACCGATGACGATCTATCCCGCGGTGCATTACACCATGGGCGGC
>JAJYAX010000234.1 GCA_021779275.1 Deltaproteobacteria bacterium
ATCTGCACCAGTTGATAATGGACGGCATAAACGGGTATTCGTAAACGCTGGCCCGGCTGTAACCGTTTGTTTTTGAAATGGTTTGCCTTGAGCAGGGCTGTCTGGGGCACACCATATTTTTTACTGACGGAGGCCAGGGATTCATGGCGGCCGATGGTATGGGTTTTATAGTCGGTATTGACAATGCTGCGCAGGCGGGGGAGATTGTTCAGGGCGATTGCGCGTGTGCCGGCAGGGATTTTGACCCGGAACTTGTGGTCGTTCACTGGTGTTTTTCCGGCGATCAACTCTTGATTCAGTATCTGCAACTCCTCCTTGCTGCTGTTGGTGACCAGAGCCAGACCGTCAAGACCCAGTCCCGGTCCGACCTCTAGCGTCTCGTAGGCAGGAAGAGAGGTGAATTTTATATCGGTAAAGCCGAATTTTTCCGGGTCTTTGGCGATAATTATTGCCGCCATGAGTTGAGGTACGTAGCGAATTGTTTCGAGACTGAGATATTGTTGCCGGGCCAGGTCCCAAAAGGTGTTGACATTGTATTTTTTAAGTCCCGTGCCAATCTTTCCTGAACCTGCATTATAGGCGGCGACCGCCAGATTCCAATCACCGAATTCATGGTAGAGATTTCCGAGCATGGCCACCGCGGCCTTGGTTGACTTCTCCGCGTCACGCCGTTCATCGACATAGCTGTCAATTCTCAGGTTGTACTCTCGGCCAGTGTCGGTCATGAACTGCCAGAGTCCAATCGCCTGGGCGCTGGAGCAGGCCCTCTGGTTGAATCCGCTCTCAATCATCGGCAGATAGGCGAGGTCCAGAGGAAGACCAGCTGCTTTCAATTCCTTCTGCATCATGGGCAGATACTGTTTCGATCTGCTGAGCCAGGCGGTAAAGACTTTTCGCTGCTCATTTTGGAAAAAATCGATATACATCTGCACCTGCCTGTTCATCACCACAGGAAAGTCAGATTGCACGGCGTTTGAACCTGTCAATGGCTGTCCGCCATTTTCCCAGGGGCCGGTCTTGCGCAATGCCTCAAGTTCCTGCTGGAGGCACGTCTCTGACTCGTTGGGGACGGGAACGAGGCCGGGGTATTCCTCCGCCGCAGTGACCGGTGACGTGATATTTTTGGTTTCAAGAGCGGAGGGGGGAGACTGAGTACCGGAACAGGCCGATAAAAAAGAGGAGCCGATAATTACTGCCAGAAAGACGAGATGCCGCTTATGTAGTTGAATCATTGGACTCTTTTGCGATTAGAGTTGAGTTTCCTTATAATAATTGAAAACCAGAGAAAATGTTACAGAAGCCTGTTGAGATATCTTGAGTAACAATGTACATTCGACGATTATTGGAATGTATGGAAAAAATTTATATTATTTAGACCAGAAGGAAGAATGAATTGCAAGAAAAAATGAACCCCGGCGCTACTTTTCAGGAAAGTGACATGCCGCGGCTCCTTTCCGGAGTCTACCCTAGAGATATTTTGTAACATGCTAAAAAAAATAATATATTTACTTCTTTTTATGGGTATTCTCGCCTGTGCGGGAGGGGCTGGGGTCTTGTATTATCTCGTTGTTCTCCATCCTGGACAGGAGATCAAACCTGAGAATATCCACCGCATTCTCGGCAAGGAGAGCCCGGTTTTTTATAACGACGGCGAGACCCGGCTCGGAGTGTTCTTTGATGAGGCCCATCGTCAATATGTGCCGTTCAATCGAATTCCCAAGGATTTTGTCAATGCCCTGGTCGCCTCTGAAGATGAGAAATTCTTCAGCCATTTCGGGTTCGACCCCATCGGCATTATCCGGGCTGCAATCAAAAATCTCCTGGCCGGTCGGGTGGTGCAGGGCGGGAGCACCCTGACGCAACAGACGGCCAAGAATCTCTTCAAGCGGACGGAAAGGTCCTTGCCCGCCAAATTGAAAGAGCTGCTCTTTGCCTTACGGCTGGAACACAGCTATTCCAAGGAGAAGATTTTTGAGTTTTACGCCAATCAGTTTTATGTGAGCGGCAATGCCCTGGGACTGGGGGTCGCCGCCCGCTATTATTTCAACAAGTCTCCCGAGGATCTGACGCTTCTGGAATGCGCCTTCATCGCGGGGAGCGTCAAACGGCCTAACTATTACAATCCTTTTTTGCAGAAGACGGAAAAAGACATTGAGCTCGCACGGAAAAGAGCGAGGGAGAGGGCCGGTTATGTCCTGGCGAAGATGCTGGACCTGGGGATGATCCAGCAGGCCCAGTATGATAAGGTCAAGGACCAGGATATCGATTTCGACAAAGGCAAGGTCGGCTACTCCCTTGATTATGTCATGGAGATGGTCAGAGAGGCTGTCTCCTCATCGGAGGTTCTTGATGCGCTTGCCGCCCATGACATCACCAACCTGGCCACCTCGGGCGTCCGTATTATTACGACGGTGGACAAGACCCTGCAGATGAAAACCCTGTCGGCGCTCAGACACGAACTCTCGCAGCTTGATGTCCGTCTGCGGGGGTATGAACGGGATGAGGTCCAGGCGGAGTTGAAGAAGGTCGATTATGACGGCGATGAGACGGTCCAGGAGGGGGCCTTTCTTCCCGGCACGATTACGAAGATAAACAACAGCGGTGATTCCTTGTCGGTGGAAGTGACCTTCGACGGAAGACTGGGCAGTGGGATAATTGACCGGGATGGTTTGAAAAATATTGTTGACGCCCGGGTTAAATGGCAGCGTCAGGCCTGGGGCGTGGCGGCAAAGAAAGATTATATCACATTATTGGGACAGATGCGGGAACATGACCGGGTCTGGGTGAGTGTCCGGTCCCTGGAGCCGGAGGGGAAAATTCTCCTTGATCTGGAAAAATATCCGGAGGTTGAGGGCGGTGCTCTGGTCATGCAGGAGGGCCGGCTCAAGGCCGTGGCCGGCGGGGTCGAAAACAGGTTCTTCAACCGGGCCGTCTATGCCAAAAGAACCATGGGCTCTTCCTTCAAGCCGTTGGTCTTCACCGCCGCCCTGCAGCTGGGGTGGAATGCGACCGACCCTCTGGCCAATGTCCGGGATGTCTTTGTCTTTCAGAATCAGGCCTATTTCCCGCGGCCCGACCATATCTCTCCCTATGAATATGTCTCCATGAGCTGGGCGGGGGTGGAGTCGGAAAATCTTGCCTCGGTCTGGCTCACCTACCATCTCTGCGATAAATTGAACGAGAGTCAGTTCAAGGAGGTTGCCGTTCATCTGGGAATGGCGCCCAAGATCTCCGCCAATGGAGGGGAGGAATCCTATAACAGCTATAAGGCGCGTGTAAGAGATACATACGGCATCATTATTGACGACAAGGCCCTGCAGCAGGCGGCCTTCTACAGCGCACTTGCCAATAGTGAAACGGACTTTATCTTTGAAAACCGGCTGGGAGAATATAGGCAGTTGAAAAAATTGCATTATGGTCAGGGGTTTGATGGGTATAAGGCGCAGGTTGAGGCCGGAATCAATGGCGGCAGGGGGGCGGATGCGGACAGGAATGAACTCCGCCTGCGGGAAAAGATACTCAGCAACAGCTTTCTCTCCCTGCAGAACCTGGGAAAAGAGCTGGAGACCTACAGGAGAAGGGTGGCTGGGAGTTCCTCCGGCCCCGAGCCGGCAGGCGGCCTGCCGGACGAATCATGGGCGTCCGAGGCCGAATCCCAGATCGGCCTGCTCTGCTACGACAGGTTCCAGGAACGCTATAGTTATGAAAGGAGAAGCGAAATACCGGCCAACATGGTCCCGGTTAACACCTCGAATCTGCAGGAGATGCTGCAGAGCATGGATGAGGCGGGGCGCAAGAGCTTCTGGAAAAATGTGCAGATCAAATCCACGGTCAGCCTGGCGGCATTTGATATGTTGGAAAGCCAGATGCATATTGAGTTGGCCCGGCTGCAGAAACTGCCGCCATACAGCCTGGATGTCCTGGCCTCCGTCAGGGATTTCAGGGTCTTGGTCGGTCTTGATTATCTCATTGAGCTGGCTCATCAGCTGGGGATCAAGAGCAAGCTTGACCCGGTCCTGTCCTTTCCGCTCGGCTCCAACGTCGTAACACTCCTCGAGGAGACGAGGATGTATGAAGGGATCGTGACCGGTGCGACATCCATCTATGGTGAGCAGAGCGAAGGTAACGGTGACCAGCTGACAATCATTGACCGTATTGAGGCTGCCAACGGGGAGGTTTTATACCGGCCCAAACAGACCATCACCCATCCCGTGGCCCCGGAAACCTCGCTGGCCGTTGGACATATTCTTGAAAATGTTATCAAATATGGGACAGGACGGTATGCCGATAAAAATGTC
>JAJYAX010000235.1 GCA_021779275.1 Deltaproteobacteria bacterium
GACCGTCTCGTTGGTCAGAAAACCCGCTTGATCAAGGCCTGGGATGTCGGGCCGCACGGCGCGGGCGCCGGCGGCAATAATCGCCTTTTTGAAAGAAAGGCGCAGATCGCCCACTGTAACCGTGTTCCGGCCGGCAAAGGCCGCCTCGCCGAAAAACACATGCACCCCCATCTCGCTGTACCGCCGGGCGGAGTCATTCTGGCTGATCCCTGCCCGCAGCCGGCGCAGACGTTCCATCACGGCGGGAAAGTCGGAGGGAGCCGCCGGGTGGGGCGTCAATCCGAAGCGGGCGGCGGCCATTTCACCGGCCGCCCGGGAGGAGCGGATCAGACACTTGGAGGGCACGCAGCCCACGTTCAGACAGTCTCCACCCATCAGGTGACGTTCCACCAGGGCGACCTTGCCGCCGAGCGCCGCGCAACCGACAGCCGAGATAAGCCCCGCCGTGCCGGCGCCGATGACCACCAGGTTGTACATGGGCTCAGGTGTCGGCGGCCTCCAGTCCGGCGGATGCACATTTGTCACCAGTCTCTCGTTGTGCGTATCGCACGGGTGTATAGCGAAACGCCAGGGTGATCCGGTCATGTTTGCCTCTCCTTGTATTCCCGTCTTATCAATGGACCGGGCGTGGTTTCTCCCTCATGGTACAGCAAGGGCTCATAAAAAAGCAACCGCCCGGGGGCTTGAAGCTACAGGGGGCGGGGGAAAGGACCGGCGGCACGCACCACGGTCAAGGATAGGGGCGGCAGAGTGATCGCCCGAGTGGCTTGAAAACGTCTGGGCGGCCTGCTGCGCACCGGGCGCCCCTTGGCGCCATCGGCCCGCCAGAGATACTGCTGCGGCGAATACTGGATGACCGTAAATGGCCCATGCCAATCAATCCCCCTGGCGTCCGGGGTGTCAAAACGGACCCCCTCCAGCCTGATGCGGTCCCCGCCCTTGTTCAGAAGCAGCACCGCCCAGCGTCCGTCCGGCCGGTAAACCGCATAGGCGGTCACATCTTCCGGAACCTTCTTTTCCTTCATAACCGTAACAGGAAAGAGCCGGTGTCGGGCATTGATCGGTTCGGCCCATTCCTCCACCAGCATCTTGCCGCCGTAAAAAGCGGGCAGCAGCCACTTGGCCTTACCGCCGGGACCGGCCTGAAACATCATCAAATTCCCCCATAACCTGTCATGATCGTTGCACTGGTCCAGTTCACGCATGGGCCGGTTCGGCTCCAGGCCGTAGGCGTAGGCCGTTTTACCGCCGAGCATCAGGAACTGGGCTACGATTTCGGCATTCAACAGGGCGGCGGGGAGCTCCACCTCCGCCCTCCCGGCAAAGGAGGAGTAGCCGTATTCACTGATGATCCACGGGATGTCGCGGGGAACCCCTTCCTTCTCCAGATACGCAAAGACCTTCTTCATAAGCTCCGGCTGTTTCATCAATTGTCCGGCCGGAGTCTCGCAGAAGCTATCGAAGGGATACCATTCAAAAGAGAAGAAACCGAAATCGTCCAGATGCCGGCGTTCGCGTAAGTAGGCGAGAAAACGTTTCATCCAGGAGCGTTCGCCGACGGCGTCAGCCAGGGTGTTCCAGCCCTCCACCTCCGATTGAAAACCGGGGCCGCCCGTGACCAGCGCCGGATCAATCCCATGCACGACGCCTGTAAACTGCAGGTAGAGGGCGCCATAATGTTCAGGGCTCATGCCTTGCCCGTCAGGCTCCTCTCCCAATTCAATCCCGCCTAGGGGAAAATTGCGGGACTGCAGAAACCGGATCTCGGCTGCGGCATTTTCCGGTGTATTATACAGCACCGGAACCGGAATCAGGACAGGATTTCCCCGCCCGAGACCCGACGCCATGATCCGGTCAAAACCGGGTTGCGCGGATTTGGGGTCACGGTCGATCACCCGATGCCAGGGGTCGGTGGAGGAGACGGTCATCAGGGTCTGGTTCGAATTGGAGGCTCCATGCTCGATGACGTCCTGAAGCCCGTCCTGCCCATCGAGAACCCCCAGAAACAGCTCCCTGACGGCAAATCCCAGCCGGTCACGCAGGTCGCTCTCCTTCTTCGGCGCCGTCCCGGAAGAGGAGAACAGGAGGATGCGGACGAAGCGAACGGATACAGGGTCGTCGCTAAGCCGCACCAGAGAGTCTCCCCCCTTGCCGTCCTGAACCTGACCTCCTGCAAACCTCCGCCAGACGCCCGCCTCCAGGCTGTTGCTATAGTCCGAATCCTCACCGTCCCAGTATTGGGCCTCATACCGGGTGGCGTAGGGCTCGCCCCAGAGGATGCGAAGGGCGTTCACGTTCCGGCGCCGACCGAGGTCGATGAGCACCCATTGGGGATGGAGTGCATTGTCTTCGCCTGTAAAATGAGCGTCGAGATAGGGGTTGCTCTTCCAGAAGGTGCTCTCATCTCCGTCGTCGAGCCGCGAGTAGCCGTCGTTTTCCGCCTGATCGATGGTGCTGCCCCTGCGCGGCAGCCGGTACCCGAAGGATGTAAGCAGTGGCCCCGCCGCCTTGTCGCTGGAGGTCCAGTATCCCTCCCTGTTCTCCTCATCGCTCCACGAACCGGCCTCGTTCCAGTGCCACGCCTGAACACCAAGCTCGGTCCTTAGGCGATAGGCCAGCCTCCTGTAGGGCGCTCCCTCCATGGTCTTTATGTTTTCAGGGGAATAAACCCGGGCCAGGTCATTTTCTTCGAGGCCGTCGAGACCGGCCCCGAATGCCTCGTCGGGCAGAAAAGAGGCAGCCGGCCTTGTCGCATCGATACGGACGAGGAGTTGTGGCCGTTGCGCCCCGGAGGAAGAATCAACAAGCATCAATGCTGCCGCCAGCACGGCGGCGACCAAAAAAAGGCAGTGTCTTTGCAATCTAACCGTGCTCCTTCTCATGAGGTGAAGGGAAAGAAAAAGGATTGAACCTGGAAGGAAACTGCTGTGTCGCCCATTGACACTCCTACGTTGTGGTACTATTTGTTTAATCAAAAGGCTGCTTGGGGAGGAGCTCCTGGCCTCCCAGAGGTAGAGGGGAGGCTCTGCAGGAAGAAGCAGTACCACCCTTCAAGCTGGTCAGATGGTTGGGCGTCACGCCTATTCTTGGAAATCGATTGACAGCATGGCGCCAGAGCGGACCGAGCCTTGTCGTTTGTTGAACTCTTGAGCAGGGAGTATGGAGCTATGAGCACAGCCCACACAGAACGCAGAAGAGACCCCCGTCACAGGATGAGCACCTATGCCCTGTCCGCTAATCAGGATATTCTGGCCGAGGTGCTTGATATCAGCAACTCCGGCATATCATGTCGATGTCTGACATGCGACGACGCACCCCTGCCGGCAGTCACCGAGCTGGGACTCCTGGACTGCACCTTCGGAAAGTCCGTTGAAAATCTTGCCTGCAGGGTGGTGCGCAGCAGCCGGGAGACCAGGAAAAGAAAAACGTTCGTCAATTTCAGTCTTAAATTTGAGAATGTTACCAGCAACCAGCGCCACCAGCTTGAGCAATTTATCAAGAGTACATAACGACATTCCCCGGGGAGCTCCCTGGCAGAGGCGCTCTGACAGGGGGGCGGTCGGACTCTGTGCTGGGCACTTCTGCCTCAGGTATTCAAACGGCAACTATTCATGTTTGACCTTATCTTCACTTCTATCGTTTCTGATCTCCTTGGCCACCCGGGCAAGATCGTGATCGATCTCTTCCCGTTTCGTCTTCCCAGGGTCTCCGTCCGGTGTAAGGTCATTAATTTTCCGAGAAATATCGTCTAATTCCTTTTTGATCATCCGTGCATCATACATTGTGAGCGAGCCCTTCTGGATTGCCTACTGAATATTCCGATACTCTGCGTCAACCCTGGAATGCATCTGTTCCTGCCATTCCTCCCCCTCGGCATGACCTATTACCGTCATACCCAACATCATTAGTGTGAACATTAGTGCCGGTATCAATTTATTCATAGCAAATCTCTTTGTTTCCTGGCCTCTGATCCGAGGGGTATTGTTTTGATCGGTCACCGATTAAGGCCTTACTGGTCTGTTCCCTTGCGTTGTAACAGGGAACCGAAAAAGACCGCTCTTCATGTAATCACAGGTGGTGATCAGACCTTTTTGACAGGTTGTTTATCAGCCTTCTTCTTGTCGCTTTGTTTATGCTTTTGGTTGGTTTGTTTCTGCGCTTTTTCCTTGTCTTTTTTGCCGCCCTTATCTCCCATGAGAATTCTCCTTCCTCTGATTTTTATACATCTTGAACGGGGCCGATTCCCGATCTGACCGGGAATGTGAGGCAACATCTCAATACCGTCTGCAGCAGAATCG
>JAJYAX010000236.1 GCA_021779275.1 Deltaproteobacteria bacterium
GATACGCATCAGTTTTTCACTGAAAGGGCTGCCGCTGACACAGACCAGAAGCCTTTCCCGTGTCGGCCACGGCCCCGGGATAGCGCGCGTTTCCATATACGCCCGCATCTGCTCATCAACCCGGATGGCCGTGTGGCGAAGCGAAAGCTCACGGAGCGCGATCAGGTTGCCGGGCTGAAAGAATTTCTCCATGGCCTGGGTCGCCTGGGCGGGGATGTACACCTTGCCCTCATGCAGCCGCTGCAGGAGTTCATCCGGTGAGATATCAACGAGACGGACATCTGTGGCCTGATCGAGTACAAGGTCGGGCACCGTTTCTCGAACAATAATTCCTGTAACCTGGGCCACCACATCGTTCAGGCTTTCAAAATGCTGGATATTAACGGTGGTATACACATCGATGCCGGCATTCAGGAGTTCCTGGACATCCTGCCAGCGCTTCTCATGGCGAGAGCCGGACGCATTGGTATGGGCCAGTTCATCAACCAAGGCTACCTGGGGATTGCGGGCAAGGACTGCATCGATATCCAGCTCAGGAAGCATCACCCCCTGATAGTTGATCATCGCCTTCGGCAGCGTCTCCAGCCCCTGCAGGAGGGCATCCGTTTCCATACGCCCATGGGATTCAACGTAGGCGGCCACCACATCGATCCCTTCTTTCTTTAACTGCTGGGCCGCCGCCAACATGGAATAGGTCTTGCCGACACCGGCCGCATAGCCGAGGAACATCTTCAATTTCCCCTTTGTGGTCTCCTCGGCCTGGGCCAGTTTCAGCATGGCCTCCGGTGATGGACGTTGCTCATCACTGTCGGTCATTGTGGCCTACCATCTACGGCACGATTAAGAAGCAGGACGTTCACCCGCGGTTGACCCAGGATGCCCCATTGACGATCTTCAGTATGAGAAGAAACGAGCCCGGCCAATGTTTCCGTAGTCATACCGCGCGCCTTGGCGACACGAGCCAGCTGAACGTTCGCGGCCGCAACGCTTATATGGGGGTCAAGACCGCTGGCCGATGCCTCTACCAGATCAGTTGGGATGCCGCCGGCAACACCGGAATCCCGGAGTATTTTTATCCTCTCACCAACTGTCCTGATGAAATCCGGATTGGTCGGACCGGCATTGGAGCCTCCCGAGGCCCGTGGATTGTAGCTGAAATCGGACGTGGCGGAGGGACGCGGCCAAAAATATTTCGCCGCCGAGAAGGGCTGACCTATCAGACTGGAGCCAACAACCTTATTGTTCTTGTCAATAATGAGGCTGCCGCCTGCCTGTTTTGGGAAGAAGACGGAGGTGATACCTGTAACAACCATCGGATAGATGCCTCCGCAGAGAAGAGTAAAAACAACAAACAGCAGAAGAGCGGGTCTGAGTTCTTTCATGGTTTCGTCCTCTTAAAACATATCAAGACATATGCACGGTATCACACTCATTATCAAAGTGCTACACCATCATTCCAATAATCAGATCAATGACCTTTATACCGACAAAGGGGGCAATGATTCCCCCTGCTCCATAGAGGAGAAGGTTGTGAATCAGCAGTTTTTCAGCCGGCATTGGACGGAATTTAGTCCCTTTCAGCGCCAACGGCACCAGGAGCGGGATAATGCCGGCGTTGAAGATGACGGCCGACAGGATCGCGCTGAAGGGACTGGCGAGATGCATGACGTTTAAAACCCCCAGCTGAGGATAGATGGACAGCAGCATCGCCGGGATGATGGCGAAGTACTTGGCCACGTCGTTGGAGATGCTGAAGGTGGTCAGATTGCCCCGGGTCATCAGGATCTGCTTGCCGACCTCGACGATATCCAGGAGTTTGGTGGGATTGCTGTCCAGGTCGATGATGTTCGCCGCCTCTTTAGCCGCCTGGGTGCCGGTGTTCATCGCCACCGCCACATCCGCCTGGGCCAGGGCCGGCGCGTCGTTGGTCCCGTCGCCGGTCATGGCTACCATTGAACCTGCTTCCTGGTATTCCTTGATGAGGTTGAGTTTATCCTCAGGCTTCGCCTGAGCGAGGAAATCGTCCACCTGCGCCTCGGCGGCAATGGCGGCGGCGGTCAGCGGATTATCGCCGGTAATCATGACGGTCTTGATTCCCATGCTCCGGAGTTGCTGAAAGCGCTCCTGAATTCCCCCTTTGATAATGTCTTTTAGATTGACGACCCCAAAGATTTCAGCATTGCAGCAGACCACCAAAGGTGTTGCTCCTGCCCGCGCAACCCTGTCGACTACATTTTCGAGGTTGGTCGGTATGGTCTTCGCGCCAAGACCTTTAACAAAGGCGACCGTTGAATCGGCGGCCCCCTTCCGATACTGTTTGCCGTCGGCATTGACCCCGGAGAGACGGGTTTCGGCGCTGAAGGCGATGCTTTCCGCATCGGCCGGGAGTTCCAGCGGCCCAATGCCGTATTTCTGCCTGGCCAAGGTGACAATACTCCTCCCCTCCGGGGTATCATCGGTAAGCGATGATAAAAGAGCTGCCTCGGCCAGCTCCTGTTCCGTATATCCCCCCAGGGCAATGAACTCAACCGCCTCCCGGTTACCCAGGGTAATCGTGCCGGTTTTATCCAGAAGGAGAACATTTACATCGCCTGCCGCCTCTATGGCGCGTCCGGACAGGGCGATGACATTCTTCTGAAAAAGCCGGTCCATTCCGGCGATGCCTATGGCCGGGAGCAGGGCGGCAATGGTTGTCGGCGCCAGACAGACGAAAAGGGCGACGAGGATCGTGAGCGATATTGGGGTCCCCTGCCCCGCCGCCTTTACACTGTACACGGAGAGAGGGCTTATATTGGCGCAGACCAGCAGGAAGACGACGGTCAGGGCGATCAGGAGCACCTCCAGGGCGACCTCGTTGGGGGTCTTGCGGCGTTTGGCCCCCTCAATCAAGGAGATCATCCGGTCAAGAAACGTCTCGCCCGGGTTGGCGGTAATCCTGATGATGATCGCGTTGGCAAGGACGGTGGTGCCTCCGGTGACCGCACTCCTGTCCCCTCCCGATTCACGAATTACCGGGGCCGACTCGCCGGTCACGGCTGCTTCATTGACCAGGGCCGCACCGGCGATGACATCACCGTCGCCCGCAATCATATCATGGGCCTCAACGAGGATGAAATCATCCTTTCTGAGCTCGGTGGCCGAGACTCTCTCAAAGGGACTGCCGAATTCAGGCCTATCCAGGCGTTTTGCCTGGACGTCGGTACGGGTTTTGCGCAGGCTGGCCGCGCGGGCCTTCCCGCGTCCTTCCGCCAAGGCCTCGGCAAATGTGGCGAAAACAACCGTCAGCCAGAGCCAGAGCGAGACAGACCCGGTGAACCAGGCGGGTTCCCGGTTCATACCGGCCAGCGACATGACAAAGGTCACCAGGGTGATGGCGCTTGCAATCTCGACACAGAACATGACCGGATTGCGCCATAGGCTGCGAGGATCGAGCTTTTTGACGGATTCCACCAGTGCAGATCGCATGATTCGTGCATCGAAAATTGAAATCTGTTCGGGGGCGTGTTTCGACATTATTAGTTACCTCCCAACATGGTCAGGTGTTCGACAATCGGTCCAAGCGAGAGGGCCGGGAAGAAAGTGAGGGCGCCGACAATCAGGATCACCAGCATGAGCCACAAAATAAAGGGCGCCTTGTCGGTAGGCAGCGTTCCAAGACTCGGGGGAACATACTTCTTGGCGGCCAGGGATCCCGCCATGGCAAGTGATGCGACTATCGGGGCAAAACGGCCTATGAACATGGCTACCGCTCCGGTTATATTGTAGAAGATTGTGTTGCCGTTCAGGCCGGCAAAGGCGCTTCCGTTGTTGTTGGACATGGAGGCAAAGGCGTAAAGCACCTCGGAGAGGCCATGCGCCCCCGGGTTGGCCATGGAGGCGACCGCGGACGGCGCCAGCATCGCTACCCCGGAGAGGATAAGAGTCAGTATCCCGGAGGTCAGAACCGTAATGATCGACATCCACATTTCCCGCACCTCGATCTTTTTGCCGAGAAACTCCGGGGTTCGCCCGATCATCAGCCCTGCGACGAAGACCGCGATCACCGCGAAGGCAAGCAGAGTATACAGACCGGTCCCGACCCCTCCGAAGATCACCTCGGACAGAAGTATCAAGGACAGCGGCATCATGCCGCCTAAGGGAGTAAGAGAATCGTGCATGGTGTTGACGGCTCCACAGGAGGTACCCGTGGTGGCAACAGTAAACAGGCTGCTCCCGGCCAGGCCGAAACGGGTTTCTTTCCCCTCCATATTGATGCCATGGACGCCGACTTTGGCCAGCA
>JAJYAX010000237.1 GCA_021779275.1 Deltaproteobacteria bacterium
ACTCTCTCCGTCCGTTTTTCCAGCCCGGCCAGCTCCTCCAGCAGCCCTTCCTTGTGCAGAAAGACACTGAAATCGACGACCTTATCCGTCAAGGCCCCGAAGTCGCTCTGCATGCTCCGGTACGCCCCGATGCCGCCATTGCAGGAGGCGCAGGCGGTGATAATATGCCGCACCTCCCGCTTGGCAAAGGCCTCCCTGTTGGCCAGGGCCAGCTCCGAAACCAGCCGGCCGTTCCCGGAGGACAGGGCCGGGATGCCGCAGCATTGCTGCTCCCTGGGCAGGAAAATGGAATAGCCCATCCGTTGCAGGACCCTGATCATCGCCTCCCCGATCTCCGGGTAGGCATAGGTGATCGAGCAGCCGGCAAAAAAGCCGATGACCGGCCTGTCCGCCCGGCCCTGGATAAACTCGGGAAACCGGTCGAAGAGATTGCGAAAGGCGATCCTGGGAATGGTCCGGCCCTGCATCACGGGACCGGAAAAACGCAGCCGCAGGCCACTGGTCTCGGGTATCTTTGCCAACAGGAGAGGAGACAGGACCGCCCCGCTTTTGCTCAGTGTCTTCATCAGGACCCTGGAGCCCAGCAGGGTCGACACCCCCTTGCCGAGCAAAGACAGCCCCTGATCCTCGGTGATCTGCCGGCGGATGGCGCCGACGATCTCATGGGTGGGCACCTTGTTGGGGCAGGTACTGACACAGGAGCCGCACATCAGACACATGCCGATATCCTGCCGCAGCCGCTCTTCCAGGCCGACCTCACCATCCAGCAGGGCCGCCGCCAGGGCTATCTTGCCTCTGGCCACCGCCCCTTCCCTCCTGGTCACGAGATAGGTAGGACAATGGGCCTGGCAGCCCCCGCATTTGACACACTCGCGGATCACCTTCTCAAAATCCTTCAGACGCATCATGTTCATCGCTTTCATTTTCGTTTGGCTTCCTCCGGCGGCCGGGCAGGACCCTGCGGAAAGATCTTGCCGGGATTGAGGATGGAATTCGGATCGAAGGCCGCCTTGATCCCCCGCATGGCGGAGATGGTGGCGGCATCCAGCTCCATGCTCAGAAAACGGGCCTTGGCTGTGCCGATGCCGTGTTCGCCGGAGATCGATCCCTGCAGATCGACGGCGGCGCGGAAGACCTGGCGGAGGACCTCCTCCACCCTCTTAGCCATCCCGTCCTCCCGGAGATCGACCATGATATTGACATGGATATTGCCGTCGCCGGCATGGCCGAAATTGATGATGGGCACCCCGAAATCGGCGGAGATCTTCTCCAGGGCCCGGATCATCTCCGGCAGCCGGGAACGGGGCACGACAATATCCTCATTAAACTTGTCGGGCCCCATCTTGCGCAGGCTGGGACTGACAATGCGGCGCACCTGCCAGATCGCCTCCGCCTCCGCATCGGTTGCCGCAATCCTGGCCTCCAGGAGACCAAAAGGCCGGATGACAGCCAGGATCTTCTCGACCTGCCGGTCCAGGACCTCCGCCTCGCCATCCACCTCGATGATCAGGACGGCCCGGCATTCTTCCGGCAGAGCAATGCTGCAGGCATCCCGGATACAGGCAATTGTGGCCGCATCCATAAACTCCAGGGTTGTGGGAATGATCCTGGCCCGGATAATGGCCGAGACCGATTGCGCCGCCCCGTCGATGGTCTCGAACTGGGCCAGCATGGTCTTTTTGGCCTCGGGCCTGGGCAACAGCCGCACCAGGATCCTGGTCACGATGCCCAGCGTCCCCTCCGAGCCGACAAAGAGCCGGGTCAGGTCATAACCCACCACATTCTTCAGGGCCCGGCCGCCGGTCCGGATAATATCGCCGGTAGGGGTCACCACCTCCAGGCCCAGGATATAATCCCTGGTCACCCCGTATTTCACACAGCGCGGACCGCCGGCGCATTCCGCCACATTGCCGCCCATGGTGCAGAACTCCTTGGAGGCCGGATCGGGCGGATAAAAGAGCCCCCTGCGCTCCACCTGCCGCTGCAGCTCCGCCGTCACCACCCCCGGCTCGACCTCGGCGGTGAGATTATGGGTGTCGATATCCAGTATCTTGTCCATGCGGGTCAGAACGAGGACAATGCCGCCCTGCACCGGCAGGGTGCCGCCGGTAAAACCGCTGCCGGCGCCCCGCGGCAGCACCGGAATCCTGTACCTGTTGGCCAGTTTCAGCACCGAGCTGACCTCTAGCGTCGCCCCGGCATGGACTACCGCCTCCGGCAGATGCCGCTCCTGGGTGGCGTCGTAGGAATGGGTTATCCTGTCGGTCAGCGCCGTGGTGACGTTTTCGGGTCCGACAATTTCTCTCAGCTCTTTGAGAACCTGCTCATCCATGGTCTATTCCTCCGGCGAAAACGGTTGTTGTCAACAGCGATTGAAACAATAAGAATTTCAACGCGAAAGGAAAGCTCAAAAGCGCCCTCTTACACATTTGCACCTTCATTTCCCTGTTCAGAGCGGATCCCCCATATGATCCTGTCCGGCAGATTCATCTCCGGCCATGGTGCCTGCTTCTTCCATGAATTGCATCGGCACATTGACAATACTCCTTCCCTGACGGATAATTGAAAGAAACAATCCCCTTGCGAGGCCGCCCATGTTGGAACTCAGAAAATTCGTCGCCCCTGAACTCGTTTTCGGACCGGACGCCATCAACCTCTTAGGCCGCTATCTGATAAACTTCGGGGCCAGAAGGGTTCTGGTGGTAACCGACCCCGGAATTATCGCCGCAGGCTGGGCGGACAAGATCTCCAGCCTCATTGAAGAAGCGGGCATAGACTCTGCCGTCTTTTCCGCCGTCTCAGCCAACCCCCGCGCCGAGGAGGTGATGGCCGGCGCCGCATTCTACCACGATCAGGAGTGCGATATCATCGTCGCCGTCGGCGGAGGCAGCCCCATGGACTGCGCCAAGGGAATCGGCATCGTCTCCGCCAACGGCCAAGACATCCTCACCTTTGCAGGAATTGATAATGTCCCCATTCCCGGCCCTCCCCTGATCTGTCTTCCTACCACGGCAGGGACCTCGGCCGATATCTCGCAATTCGCGATAATCAATGACCGTAAGGAGGGTGCAAAAATTGCCATCATCAGCAAAACAACGATCCCGGATGTGGCCCTTATAGACCCCATGCCCACCCTGACAATGAGTCCGTACCTGACGGCCTGCACCGGCATGGACGCCCTCGTCCATGCCATTGAGGCCTATGTGTCCACGGCCAATTCGCCTCTCTCTGATCTCCATGCCCTGGAGGCCGTCCGGTTGATTGGCGCCAACCTCCTCTCCGTGCTTATCAACCCCGCCGATATTACGTTAAGAAACAGCCTGATGCTGGGCAGCGTGCATGCGGGCCTGGCCTTTTCCAATGCCAGCCTGGGCGCCGTGCATGCCATGGCCCACAGCCTGGGCGGACTCCTTGACCTCCCGCACGGCGAATGCAACGCCATACTCCTTGAGCATGTCATCGCCTATAATTTCCGGGAGGCGCCGGAACGCTATGCCAGGATAGGCGAGGCACTGGGACTTGACCTGCACGGCCTGCGATCACAGGACATTCAGGAGGCCGTCATCGCTGAGATCAGGCGATTGAAGAGATCCGTCGGCATTCAGAAAACCCTTGGAGAGAGGGGGACGAAACGCTCCGACATCCCGGCCCTGGCCCGGAAGGCCCTGCGGGACCCCTGCATGGTCACCAATCCGCGCCTCCCAAGCCTGCGCGATATAGAGGTCATCTATGAAGACGCCCTCTGATACGGATAGGGAGCATTTGCGCAACAGCATCATCGGCCTGGGCGAGCGGTCCATTCGCAAGAGTTACTACCCGGAACTTCAGAAGAAAATCTCCGAGTTGGAAAAGGCCAATGAGGACCTTCTGCTGGAGATAGCTGAACGACAACAGGCCCAGGCCTCCCGGAAAAAACTTGAGCAGCTCCTCCAACAGGCCTGGAAGATGGAGGCCATCGGTACGCTTGCCGGAGGTATTGCGCATGATTTCAACAACATACTGTCAGCTATAATCGGATATACCGAACTTGCCGGGCTCTCACTGCACGATGTCGATTTTGTAGGTAAGGGAAAGGTGACCAACGATCTGGAACAGGTTCTGCAGGCCGGGCAGAGAGCAAAGGAACTGGTCAACCAGATACTTGCCTTCAGTCGGCAGCATGATGAGCAACGAAAACCGGTACAGGTCAACACCATCGTCCGGGAGGCCTTGAAGCTCCTGCGCTCTTCCATCCCCCGGTCGATTGAAATTCGGGAAAATATCACCGATCGCGACAC
>JAJYAX010000238.1 GCA_021779275.1 Deltaproteobacteria bacterium
GAGACGTATTCTTCTTTCTTCGATACAAGGTGCGGCTATAACGACCGTAAAGATTGACGGTGCCTTACATGAATTCACCTCACTGAAAGATGTTATTGAAGATGTTAGTGAAATCATTCTTAATATTAAACAGATTGGCTTGAAATTAAACTCGATGGATTCACAGGTCGTCTTCATAGAAAAAGTAGGTCCCGGGGTCGTAACGGCAGGAGACATAAGGGGTTCTGCATTTGTAGAGGTAATGAATAAAGATCAGGTCATCTGTACGATTACCGGTGAGAGCACTTTCCGAGCGGAATTTACAGTGGAATGGGGAAAGGGATACCAGTCTGCAGAAAAACAACTTAAAGATGATCTTGTGATCGGGCAGATCCCCATAGATGCCATATTCTCCCCCATCAAAAGGATTGAATTTGTCGTTTCCCAGGCTCGGGTTGGTCAACAGACCGACTATGACAAACTTACTATGGAAATCGAAACCGATGGAAGCATTAGACCTGAGAATGCTTTGGCCTATGCCGGTAAGATTCTGAAAGACCAGCTGACGATTTTTATAAATTTCGATGAGGAAAAGGCTGAGCCAGAGTCAAACGATGAAGATGGTCAAAGAAATGAGCCTCTTAATCCATACCTTGATAAGCCTGTGGAAGACTTGGAATTATCTGTTCGGTCCGCAAACTGCCTTAAGAATGCTGAGATCAATTTCATAGGCGATCTAGCCCAGAAAACCGATCAGGAAATGTTGAAGACTAAAAACTTTGGTCGGAAGTCTCTCAATGAGATAAAGGCATTGCTCTCAGAAATGGATCTGACGCTGGGAATGAAATTTGAAAATTGGACTCCACCGAATATCTCGAGGAAAGAAGAAGAGCAGGATCTGTAGGATTTGCACTTCTTCCTTTGATCAATATACTTAGTTGAGGATTATTATATGAGACATAGAAAATCTGGACGAGCCTTGGGTCGTTCAAGTGCACACAGATCGGCCATGTTCAGGAATATGGTGACTTCCTTGTTTGAACATGAACGAATTGTGACAACACATGAGAAGGCAAAAGAGGTTCGCCCTATTGCTGAGAAAATGATAACTTTGGCTAAGCGCGGAGATTCACATGCCAGGCGACAGGCGTTGAGTTTCATCCGCAGCAAAAAAGTGGTAGCTAAGCTCTTTGATCAGATTGTGGAGCAGTTTAAGGAACGGAATGGCGGCTATACGCGCATACTCCAGACGGGTGTTCGGCAGGGGGATGCAGCCTCCATGGCTATAATTGAGCTTGTGGGTTATGTTGAAGACCTCGGGAAGAAAGAAAAGGATAATTGAAAGTCACTATTTAAGACTTATAAAAGCTGACATGAATCGTTGATTCATGTCAGCTTTTTTTATTGGCATTTGCGTGCCTAGATCAGGTGAGACGATGGAGAAGAAATTTCCGGAACATATGGTGCCTTTGGAAGACAAAATGTTCAGTTTTTCGTGTCATTCTGGTCTTTCCTGTTTCACCACATGCTGTAGAAATGTGGAAATGTACCTTTTTCCCTACGATATTTTACGGTTAAAAAACGCAATCGGGGTTGATTCCGAACAATTCTTACGAGACCGAACCTGTTTAATAAAGGGCGCTAATCCCTATTTCCCTTCTGTAATAATGAAACTTTTGGATGATGAGAGCAAAACATGCCGATTTCTCACCCGGGAAGGATGCTCTGTTTACACTGACCGGCCCTCATCATGCAGGACCTATCCTCTGGAGAGAGCAGTGGATAGAGATCCCGGAAGAAAAAAGGTGCAAGATTATTATTTTATGACCAATCATCCTTATTGCCATGGTCATAAAGAGAACCGGTTGTTCGGGGTCAAGGAGTGGATCAGAAACCAGAAGCTGGATGAATTTAATATGATGAATGATTTGTGGGCCGAAATTGACAGCATATTTATGACAAATCCATGGAAGGGTGAGGGGAGCGGTGGGCCAAAACAGCAACTTGCCTTTATGGTTTGTTATAACATTGATGCCTTCAGGAGGTACTCCTCGGTCAACAATATCCTTGAACAGTTCCGATTGTCAAAAGACCAGAAGAAACGCATTGAGACCGACGATTCGGAATTATTGAAATTCGGGTTTCAGTGGCTGAAACTTCTTTTGACTGGTACATCGAATCTCATGATCCGGAGGTGAGGTTCAGGCAATGAGAAATAGGGGTGAGTCATCTGGAAAAGTTGCACAATTTCTTATCCAGTGGTATTATAGACAGTTTTATCCTTCTCCTAGGAAGGAGAGAGATTTCTGTTGTGTGACCAGAATTATCAAATTGGTTGCGTAACAGGATGTTGGCAAAAAACCAGAGGGAAGGCCTCGGGCAAGAAATATTGGAAAAATACACACATCCCTGAAGAAACTGGTGTCACGACCCCCATTTAAAAGATGTCGGTTATGATTAAGCCTGGGATGGAGGAAAAACCAGAAAGGAAGAAATTATGGAAAATGCAACAGTAAAAGAAATGCTTCAGGCCGGGCTGCACTTCGGTCATCAGACTCGCCGCTGGAATCCCAAAATGAAACCATATATTTATGGTCCGCGTAACGGGATCTATATTATAAACCTGGATCTGACGAAACGTATGTTCGACAAGGCCTGCGATTTTATTTCCAGAGAGGTCTCCAGAGGTGGGAGTGTCCTTTTTGTCGGAACGAAAAAACAGGCGCAGGCTATTATCAGCGAAGAGGCTAAACGGTGTAATATGTTCTATATCGACCATCGCTGGCTCGGTGGTATGATGACGAATTTTCAGACCATCAAAAAGAGCATTGATCGCCTCAAGTCCATTGAATCCATGCAGGCTGATGGATCCATCAACCGATTTCCAAAGAAAGAAATTCTGTTGATGGAAAAGGAAAGAATTAAATTGGAAAGAAATGTCGGCGGTATTAAAGACATGCGTTCATTGCCGACGGTTCTCTTTGTTGTCGATCCGAAAAAGGAATCTATCGCCATTGATGAGGCGGGAAAACTTGGCATTCCCGTTGTTGCCATAACCGATACGAATTGTGATCCTGGCGGTATAGACTATCTGATACCCGGTAATGATGATGCGATACGATCTATCAGATTGATAAGTAAATATATTTCGGACGCAGTTCTGAACGGGCAGGCCGAAAGAGATGGTGAAAATGCCTCTGAAGAGGCAATTACCGCTTCCATGGGTGATGCCCTGTACCAGAAAATTGAAGATGACAGCGCCTTGGCGGAGTGATGATTGAAGGCTGATCCGCTCTGGTCGATTATTTACTGAGCTGCTTTTAGGGGCGGTCATTGACCGCCCCTGTCATTACGGAGAGGGAGAAAAGGAGTCTGACTTTCTTGTCTGGACAACAAAATTATCTTCCTGGCCACGATAAACGGAATATGTACCTTTAAATTATTTTTTTCTGAAGCCGATAAGAAATAATTTGAGGTACTGAACTGCTGAAAGATTAACGCTGTATGATGTGAAAGGGAGGTACCATGAACATTACAAGTCAAATGGTAAAGGACCTGCGTGATAAAACCAGTGCAGGTATGATGGATTGCAAAAAAGCACTGACCGACACCGATGGTGATATGGAGAAGGCCGTAGATCTTCTTCGCCAGAAAGGGCTGGCTGTTGCGGCAAAACGTGCCGGACGTGCGACCAGTGAGGGAGTGATCGAGACCTATATCCATGCCGGCAGCAAACTCGGAGTGATGGTGGAACTCGACTGTGAAACGGATTTTGTCGCCAAGACGGATGCATTCAGAGGGTTCGCCCGCGATCTGGCCATGCATATTGCCGCCGCCAATCCCGTGGCTGTAACACGAGAAGAGGTCCCGGAATATGTTATTTCCCGGGAGAGGGAGATCTATATTCAACAGGCTCTTGAGTCGGGAAAACCGCAGGCCATTGCGGAAAAAATGGTCACCGGCAAGATGGAAAAATTTCTTGCCGATATATGCCTCCTTGAACAGAGGTTTGTCAAGGATCCGGAACGCTCAATTCAGGACATGCTGACCGATATTGTCGGAAAAATGGGCGAGAATGTTTCTATCAAACGGTTTGCCCGCTTTCAGGTCGGTGTGGAATAGTTTTTTGCCGAGAGCAGTTCTTCAATGTCCATCTTGTTGCCCCGTGGTTTAACTGTCATGAAGTTCATGATGAGGATACAGCTATGCAGGTAGTGTATAAACGAATCTTGCTCAAGCTCAGTGGCGAGGCCCTGATGGGAGGAGACTCCTTCGGTATCAACACGGATGTCATAGAC
>JAJYAX010000239.1 GCA_021779275.1 Deltaproteobacteria bacterium
ATCAACCTGACCCCGGTCTTTGCCTCCGTGCTGGCCGTTCTGCTGCTGGGGGAGTCTCTGCATCTCTTTCACCTGATCGGAGTGATGATGATTGTCGGCGGGATGGTGCTGTACAACAGGATGCATTTACGGCCGTGAAGGGTGGATCCCTGGTTTTTTGAAAGATACCTCTCGCAGGGGTGACGGTTCCGGGAGGACTCTCTGGAGACCGGCTGCCGGCGCGGGAGAGGCAGCGGGAGGGGAATGAGAATGCATCACCGGGCGGCGATGCATTCTCAGGCCACTTGTTTATATGAAAGTCTCCCCAGAGCAACAGGCCCTGCCATACCGGAGCGAAGAGCTTTCATGTTTCGTTGTGGCTGGTCAGTCTGGTCCAGCCGTGCTGGTTAGAAGCTGTAGCTCTGCAGCTTGGTGCTCAACACAATGCCGATATTATGCACCAGATTGTTCAGGGCCAGGGTGCCCACGACCTTTCCCTGACTGTCCTTTACCACAGCCCTGTGAATGCGATGCGTGCGCAGCGTGATGATCCCCTGGGCTATCGAATCCATCTCCTGAACGGTGACCACGGGCGAACTCATTATCTTGTTTAAGGGTATTGTCGCGATATTCTGACCGTAGCTGAGCGCCCGGGCCGCATCTTTTTCACTGACCAGGCCGACGGGCAGGTCGCCTTCCATCACAATGGCGCAACAGCTCCGTTTTTCCAGCATGGCGATGCCGGCCTGTTTGAGGTTGGCGTCAGGGGTTTCCAGCACTATGTTGGTATACATGATGTCCCTGACCAGAGCGGAGGAGGAAAAACTGTCGCTGCTCAGCATATTGACGATATTACCCGGAGTGACGCTCCCTCTGAGTCTCCCCTTATCATCAACGATACCGATATGACGGATCTCATGTTTGGTCATGAACTCGCAGGCCTCGGCGATGGTGTTGTCAGGCTGCAGGCTCAGAAGGGGGCTGGACATAACCTCATTCACGGAAGAGGTCAGAAGGTCCATCCCCTTGACGGCTCTTTCCATGACCTTCCTCTCTGTAATAATGGCAACAGGCATATCATCTTTCAGCACAAAGAGGAAGCTTATGTGCCTGTCGCGCAGGACCCCCAGGGCCTTGCCCATGGATTCATGTTCTTCCACATAAAAATAGCCCTGTGTCATGATGTTTTTCAAGGAAATGTTAAGCATGGCCTACCTCCGGTTTGTCGAGATGAGGAATTGTAATCCGACTGGTATAAACGTATCGGACCTGCTCCACCTGCCTGAAACAGAGTATTCTCCTGGCAAAGACACCAGTGAGTAAAAAATACTCCGGACTTTATAGCCACTCCCTTGTGGGGAAAAATGTTCATCATTGCGGGCCTGGAAATCTTCTTTGGATCCTTGTTATCAGTATAGCGCCAATGCACATAAAAATGAAGGGAAAGGTTGAAAAAGACTCCAAGGGCGGCAACGGATTACAAGATAACGGATTTGTAAAAATATCTTGTTACAAGCCGATGAACAGGATAGGATTTTGATAGCTTGTCCTTTGTTTCAGGAGCTGCAAAATTTTAAGTATCGTGACAGACAATTTTTAACCGGTTATGTGAATTTTTGACGTGAGAGAATACCATGAAAGAAACCGTCTATTTTATCCAGGCCTCCGATGACGAAAGAGATGAAATCCTCTGCGACAGGCTGCGTGCGCTGATAGAGGCCGAAGATCTGCTGGGCTTTGTAGCCGACAGAGATATTACTGCGGTAAAGACCCATTTCGGAGAATCTCCGGAGCTGGGATATCCGCGGCCGCTGTATCTGAAGATGCTGGGGGACGGTCTGAAAAGCAAGGGCGGGCTCCCTTTTCTCACCGAGACCTCAACGCTCTATAAGGGGAATCGGGATAACGCCGTCAAACATATCGCCCATGCCCATACCCAGGGGTTTGATCCGGCCTCCACCGGGATGCCCATCATCATGGCCGACGGCCTCTTCGGCGACGAGGAGTATGATGTGCCCATACAGGGAAAAGCCTATCAATCCGTCCGTATCGCAGCACTCTTTGCCAAATGCAATGCCCTGGTGGTTGTCTCCCATTTTACCGGACATCTGGCCGCGGGTTTCGGTGCCACCCTGAAAAATCTAGGCATGGGGTGCGCCAGCAGAAAAGGCAAGATGGAACAGCATTCCACCGCCAAACCAAAAATCGTCAAAAAGAAATGCACCGGCTGCGGGGTCTGCGCCAAGTGGTGTCCCCAGGACGCCATCACCCTGGCGGATGAGCGGGCGGTTATCGATGCCGCCCGGTGCATCGGCTGCGGCGAGTGTCTGGCCATGTGCCGCTTTGATGCCGTCAAATATAACTGGGGGGCGACCTACGAGGACCTGCAGAAAAAGGTGGTCGAGCATGCCCTGGGAATGCACTCGCTTTTTCCGGGGAAGGGTCTTTATGTCAATATTCTTACCCGAATTTCCAAGGACTGCGACTGCATGGGGCATACCTATAAAAAAATCGCCCCGGATATCGGCATCCTGGTCTCCCGTGACCCGGTGGCCGTGGATGCGGCGGCCCTTGATCTGGTGGAAAAACATACAGGTCAGCTGCTGTCGCAGCTGGCGTACGATATTCCCTACCGGGTCCAGCTGGACTATGCCAAGGAATTGAATTTCGGCAGTTCGGAATATACCTTGATCACGGTTTGATCCGATCAAAAAATAAATAAGGAAGGGGTGTTATCCATGGCGAAGGCCATACTCTGTCCCCGCTGCAGACGTCTTGTCGGCAGCGAGGAGACCGTCTGTTCATGGTGCGGGGCCTCCCGCACCAATCCCTGGTGGAGGGCCGCGGCCTTTCTGCGCGGGTCCCTGGGGGATGACTGGCTGGTGCAGTCGATCATCGTCGTCAATGTGGTTTTCTATGTTCTCTCACTGCTGCTGACGAAACATCAGTCTTTGACCCTGAATCCGCTGGGTTTCCTTGCCCCCGGACAGACCAGTCTGCTTCTGCTGGGGGCCTCGGGGACCGTGCCCGTCGATGAGTTCGGACGGTTCTGGTCGTTTCTCAGCGCCAACTACCTGCACGGCGGCCTCCTGCACATCGGCTTCAACATGATGGCCCTTCGTCAGGTAGGCCCCATGGTGATCCAGGAGTTCGGGGTCTCCAGGATGTTCACCATCTACACCATCGGCGGCATTGGCGGCTACATCCTCTCCTACCTGGCCGGCGTGCCGCTGACGGTTGGCGCCTCTGCGTCCATCTGCGCTCTTATCGGCGCTCTTCTTTTCTATGGCAAGAGCCGCGGCGGGACATACGGCGCCATGGTCTATCGCGAGGTTGGCGGCTGGGTCGCCGGTCTCTTCCTCTTCGGGCTCATTGTGCCGGGTATTAATAACTGGGGCCATGGCGGCGGCATCATCAGCGGGATACTGCTGGGGTTCTTGCTGGGATACAATGAGAGAAGACGGGAGACCCCGCTGCACCGCTTTCTGGCCATTGCCTGCGGCCTGGCCACAATAGGCTGCCTTTCCTGGGCCGGGTTCGGCGCGGTTATGTTCCAGTTGAGCCATTAAGAAGAGAAGATGCCGGACCATTGCCAATGGTGTGCAATTATGAGAAGATTTTTATAGGGAGTGCGCAGAATTCAACACTAAACAGATCAAGGAGAAGAGAAATGAAAAAGATCATGAGTATCAAAAAGGTTGTCTGCCCGATCGATTTTTCCGATAATTCCAAGCTGGTTGCCGAGTCGGCCGCCTATATCGCCGGGACCTTCAAGGCCTCCATCCATCTTGTCTTTGTCGTGCAGAATTTTGAGGATTATTCAGGCTTTTTCGTGCCGCAGATGGCCATGCCCAATCTGGAGCAGGAGCTTTTCGCCGGGGCGGAAGAACACATGCAGCGCTTTTGCGATGAACATGCCGATGCCTTCAAAAAGGCCGGGGTCTCCGAGGTGGCGCATAAGGTTTTCGTCGGGGACGTGGGGGAGCAGATCGTCCAGTATGCCGCCGAGATCCATGGTGATCTCATCGTGATGGGCACCCATGGCTATAAGGGTCTGGAAAAGATCATGTTCGGCAGCATCGCCGAAAAGGTGGTCCGGTCAGCCCACTGTCCGGTCATGAGCATTAATCCCTACACCTGTTGCGAGGTCGCCGAGGACGGTCCTAGCCGATAACCGCCAGGATTCCATGCCGCATTCCGGGGCCGGGTTGCGTGCCGTGATGATCCGCACCCGCCAGTTCAGGCAGGGAGAGGCTGCGGAGCATGTGGAAGCGGAAGGGACTGCGGCCATAG
>JAJYAX010000004.1 GCA_021779275.1 Deltaproteobacteria bacterium
GTCGGTCGCCTCGGCATAGGCCCCTGCCAGATGAAGCCGGAGATGTCCAATCCGCCAGTTTTTCAAGGTGATCCCCTTCAGCTCGAACTGCAGCATGATTGCGGCCGGCTTTCCAGGTTGTTCGCTGTAGCTTGCCTGCAGAAGGGCTAAGGGATGCACATGGACATCGTAGCAGGTCTTGAACAGACAGGTGGTTCCGGCAATGGGGACCGAGGCAAGCTGGACGCCGGGAGAGATATGCAAGGCCTGCTTCAATGAAGGTTTGGGGGTGAAGGCGACAATTGAGCTTGCGGGCAGGGGGCGGAGATAATGCGGCCAGATAAGCTGGACCAGGTCATGGACTATTTCCGGAAAATCATCATCCAGTTTTTCCCGGACAAGGGCCGTTAAAAAGGCGACACCTTCCAGCAGCCGCTCGACATCGGGATCGGCGGTCGGTCCGCTGAGCATGGAGGCGATAGCAGGATTGGCTTCTGAAAATTCTTTCCCGAGATCTCTGAGTGCGGCCAGTTCCTGAAGGTAGTAGCGATTGAGCATCTAATGCCTGTTTCTATCGTTTAATGCTGATCTTACCACCGGTATCAAGCTGACTTTCAAAGAGTACCGGTGTGTTGTCCGCCTTGCCGGCCAGTTTGGCGGAAATTTGAAATTTTACGGCAAACACGTCTTCATCCTGAGAAACAAAATTCACCCGCACAGCCTTCAGACGCGGTTCATATTGGGTGACGGTCTGCGTGATCGCCGTTTCAAGATCCCGTAGCGAGTCGGGGAAATCCTGCATAAACTCCGTATAATCAGGGATCCCATAGTCTTCGGCAATCGGGACATTCCCACGGCGGGTATTGAGGATCCGGGTCAGATGATCGAGAATGGAATCAATCACCCGACCAGTGTCCTCCGTTTCCCGCCGATGGGGGTTTCTCTCACGAAGCCGAAGTCGTTCAAGCAGCCGCGCTTCTCTCATGGGTCAAGGTTAGGCAACGGGGGATTCCCAGTCATCCTCGGCGGTGATGCCGCCATCCGTCCATGTCCATTCAATCTTCTGGTAGGTGAAGGAAATATGTTCGCATTCTTTATGCTGCATATTTTCCGGATACTTATTGTTCAGCATTTCAAATCTGATACCGGCTATATTGGCATTCGTCAGCTTAATCGTATAGTGTTGCTGTTCTCTTCCCGCAGAGCTGGGCTGCCAGAATTGAAGCGTCCATTCCGTGATATTTTCGTTATTTACGAGGATGTTATACAAAACCGGAGATGATTTATCCACCTCTTTGGTGATGAACAGCGGCTTATGCTGCCGTTTTCCTGTGGGCAGACCGGAGGCGGCGTCCCGTGGAGAGATGACATCATGTTCAACGGCAATCACCATAATGGAATCTTCTCGTCCTTTCTGTGTTACCGATCCCTTAACCTGTCCGGATTTCTGGCCTGTCAGCTTGAGATATGCATTTAGCGCCATGATAGATCTCCCCTAATTTTATTTTTTATCGAGTTTTCCTACCAGTGAAAGGGTAAAGGAGGCCCCCATATATTTGAAATGAGGTCGAACCTTTAACCCGACCTTGTACCAGCCCGGTTCGCCGGGGACACTGTCCACCGTCACCTCTGCCGCACGGAGCGGCCGGCGGCTGCGGGCTGAAGCAGACGGATTTTCCATCTCGGTTACATATTGGCTTATCCATTTGTTGAGCTCCGCCTCAAGATCCGAACGCTCCTTCCAGGTGCCGATGTTTTCCCGCTGGATCACCTTCAGATAATGGGCAAGGCGGTTGATAACAAACATATAGGGGAGCTGCAGACCAAGTTTATAGTTCAGCTCCGCCTCTTTTCCCTCCTTGCTGATCCCGAAATTCTTGGCCTTCTGGACAGAGTTGGCCGAGAAAAAGGCGGCATTGTCACTGCCTTTCCGATACGTCAGGGCAATGAAGCCCTCCTCTGCCAGCTCAAACTCCCGGCGCTCGGAGATCATGACCTCGGTGGGAATCTTGGTCTGGGTTGCGCCCATCGCCTCATACTGGTGCATGTGCAGATCCTGTACGGCTCCGCCACCCTGGGGGCCGATAATGTTGGCGCACCAACGGTATTTGGCAAAGCTCTCGGTGAGCCGGCCGGCAAAGGCAAACGCTGAATTTCCCCAGAGATACTGGCCGTGTCCACCGGAGACATTCTCTTCGTAGACGAAGGACTTAATGGAAACATCGTCCTTGTCATACGGCAGACGGAGCAGAAAACGGGGCATGGCGAGTCCGACATACCGCGCATCTTCCGACTCGCGAAAGGCCTGCCATTTGATATACTTCGGACCTTCAAAAATGGACTTGAGATCTTTCAGGTTCGGCAGCTCGTTGAAATCCTCCAGGTCAAAGAATTGCGGACCGGCCGCCGCGATAAAGGGCGCATGCGCCATGGCCGATACGCTGGCGATATTCTGGAGCAATTTAATATCCTGAGCGCCGGGACCAAAATCAAAGTTGCCGATCATCGCCGCATAGGGCTGGCCGCCGAACTGACCATATTCGGCGGTATAGGCGGTCTTATAGAGACCCGATTTAGGGATTTCCGGGGCATCCTCAAAATCTTCGATGAGGTCTTCTTTGCTGATGTTGATTATCTCAATTTTTATATTTTCCCTGAAGGCCGTGTGAGCCACCATGTATTTCAGGGATCGCCAGGCAGATTCAAGTTTCTGGAAATCTTGATGATGGAGGATGGCATCTACCTGCAGACTCAGTTTCGCATCAAGTTCTGCGATCATTTCGTCCACAACCGCCTTGGTGACCTTGTTCGCATGCTTCCCAGGCTCAATGAGTTGAGCTAAAAGCGCCTCAACGCCTTTTTTTGCCATTCCATACGCTTCGTCAGCCGGCTTGAGCTTGGTGGCCTGGGTGATTTCTTCGAGTAAAGAAAACTGCTCGACTGTTTGCTCCTCTTGTGGAGCTTTCTGTTCCTGTTCTCCGGCCATATCAATCCCCTTTATTTTTTATCGACGCCAAGTTCTTTTAATAATTGATCTCTCGCTGCCTCATCATCAACAAGACCTTGAATCTTTTTCCTGAACTCAGGCACATTGCTGAGAGGCCCTTTCAATGAGGTCAATGCCTTCCGGAGTTCCAGCAGTTTTTTCAGTTCCGGGACCTTTTCCGCCAGGGCCTCCGGCCCAAAATCCTTCAGGGATTCAAAGGCCAGATTGACGCTCATCTCTTCGTCCGGGTTTTCTGAGAGCTTATTGGGGACGGTCAGGTTCAGCCCCAGTTTCTGGGCATTCAGTACATCGTTGAAATTATCCTTATCAATATTTATAGCCGGTCGATCTTCAACCGCCCTTTCGTCCCGCTGCTGGGTGAAATCCCCAACGACGAGTATCTTCAAAGGGAGTTCGACCTCTTCCTGGGCATCTCCGATAGCTGGCCGGTAAACAATATTCACCCTCTCTTTCGGGGCAACGGATCCTTCCTTCGCCATAGTTCCTCCACTCTGTTTGTTGAGAATTGACTTTTGATTATAATCGTTTCATTAACAAAGAAAAGCATTATTTGCCGATACGTACCGCCTCTACAGGATCAAGCCTTGCGATCTGGTGAAGCACAAGGGCCGCCCGTTCCCGCACTGCCTTATCCGAGACCTTCTGAAATCCTGTCCAAACGGCCTTCAGACCCTGCAAGGCAAGCATCGGATCCCATTCCTCCAGGCGATGGGTCTGGATATCCTCCAGTACCCGATCAAAATGCGGCACGGCAAGATCGGGATTTCTGGAATGAACGAAAAATCGGCAGAGGGCCAGTCGCCAGAGCATCGCATCCTTTGCTGAAAGAGCAAGGCGCATCTCCTTTTGAAACAAGGCGACGGCCTCAAGAAGATTATTGGCCTTTATCAGCGCCAGGGCCTGCTGCGTTACCTCCGTTAACCTGACCGCCAACGGATCTGAGGCGTGCCCTCCGGCCGTTGGCATCTGGTCGAGGCCTGATTCCGTTCCTCCTGCGGAAAGAGACTGCAGCCAGCCGGAAGTCTCCTGGTCGGCAAAGGGGCTGCCGTCGGAGAATTTCAAAGCGGCCAGTCCGGGGAATCTGGCCACGAAAGAAGAGGTCTCCCGGGCGAGGCATTCAGAGGCCCTTTGGTAAGGTGGACCCAGATGTTCCAGGGCGCTTGCGCTGAACCTGTTCAAATCCAGCCAGAATATATACTGCGGCAGCTGATATTCGGCGGCGGTTACTACGGAACTCCAGTCCCCCCGGTTGAAAAGGTCCCGCAAGATTGCGGCCATCTGCGGATCCGGCGGCGGGACAAGAGTCTTTCCTTCAGTGACCGGCGGCAGATCGTCAATGGTGGACCAGACGGAAAAGCGCGACAGGCGGTATGACAAGGGGTCGGAGATATCCTGCTCCAGGAGGACGGCAGCAGTGTGGGAAAGATTTCTCAGCAGGGAGTCCAGCGACCCCGCGGTATCCGCTTCAGATCTCTGGGAAGGAGGATTGGCGGGCAGAGGCGCCGGATGGCTTTGCGGTTCCGGTGGGGAAGAGGTCTTGGGCTCAGGAGTTTCTTTGACATCGGGCTCTGGGCTGTCGACAGGGAGCGGCGGAGCCGGAGGCGGCCCCGAAGGAATTTCCTCAACAGCCCTTGCAATTGAATGAAGCATAAGGGGAGTGCCGGGCAGACACTGTTGCAGGATCTGAGAAATCCGCTCGCATTGCCCGCGTATCCGGTCTTTAACCGTCTCATCAAGGGTATCCGGCACACTCCGCCTTAACGCACTTTCGCATTTTTCAATCCACCACTCGATGGCGGCTATCCGCCCTCGCATCCTGCGCATCTGGGGGAACAAGGTGTCCCAGAAATTTTCCAACAGATCAATATAAACCTGGAGGCCGAGTTCAAGCCCCTGGATATGGGAGAGATGGACCTGCGCAACAGAGAAGTAGGAGGCCACCAGGAGGTCCTTTGACTGGCTGGCGAGAATTTCCACGGCCAGCGTCGAAACCTTTTGCCAGTCGATGGATTCGGCTGCGGCCGAAGGTGAAGAAAGTTTATCGACCTCAGCCTGAAGTTCTTCAAACACAGGCCTGTAACGAATATCCTCACCAGCGGGATTATCCGGATTGATTGGCGATGAGCCAAGAGCTTGAAGATTCATAAAGACACCAAATTAAAAATTCCTCCGACGGATTGCCTGAAGAGGAAAAGGCTCAACAGGCTTCAAGCGATCAGGGCAGTCTCGACATTCCAGAGCCGAACAAAATCCTGTGTGGTCAGCGGACCGGTGAAGCGGATCACGGTGGACTTCTCTTTGGATCCTCCCGTGAAAACAGCATTTGGAACGGCCTCGGGGCCTGGCTGCGCAGAGTGGCGTTCAGGGAGGGCAGGAAGAGAAATCCGGGAAAGCTCCGTCGAGATATCCTGGAGCAACGGATATCTCTCTCCTGCTATTTTCTCAAGCCCGGCCCATAGATTCTCCAACGCACCGGCAAAAGCAGGCCACACCTTCCGCCAGGAAGACAGCTGCACGGTCCCCATCAGCAGCAGCGGAAAAGGCCGTCCCAGACTGTCGGCGCTCGACTGCAGCAGACCGACGGCCACGGACGTTGTGCTGTCTCCTTTGCTCCAGAAACGATAGGAACAGACCTGTTTTCCAGGCCCCCCGCTATTTATGTACTGTTGATACCCGAATGTGACCCATTTTCTGTAGGCCATCGCGAAATGGGTCTGCTCTCCGAGACTGAAATAATCGGCGAACATCGGGTGCTTTCCATACACAAACCACTTGAAATCAGATGGCACAGTACCTTCCCTTCGGATGGAAACCCTTAACGGTCCCAGCATGTGCTGATTTCCCGAGGGACCTCGGGCAATTTTTCTTCCCACGCCTTTTTGATCGCCTCGACTTTCTGTGCCTGTTTGGCCTGCCAGGCCTTTTTCAGCGCCTCAGCGCGGAGCTCGTCCTGTTTCTTCTTCTGTTCCCACGCGGCAAGGGCTTCAGCCACGTTCATGTCCTTTTTTTCCGAGGTTGAAACATCCCCACCTTCTTTTGCCAAGGCCTGCAACTGGGCTTTTTGTTGGGCCATGACCTTTACCAACGGGCCAATCCCGCTAAATTTATAGATGACCGTTATGGAATCAATATCCATCCGGGACAACAGCGCCTGCTCATCCGGAAAGTCGGAGGGTCTGAAGGTATGCCTGCCGGACTGGAATTCCTGGAGAAAAAGCAGGAATGCCAACTTGCCTTTGAACTGCCGTTTTAAGCTGAGGCTGCCGACATCAATCTGCAGGTTGACCTCTTCGCACGTCTGCGGCGCCCAGTTGAATTCTTTGTGCACCGGATAGTTCATATTTACCAGACGGGTCGTTTCATTTTTGCAGACAAGCTCTAGGGTTGTTGCGTGGGGAATAACCTTGGCGTCCTTATTAACATCCGTCGGCAGGGCGCTGATATCAACAGGATAATTCTTGTTCAGCTTGATGGCGCCGGAACCTGCCTGTTTATCGGCCTCCGGGCCAGCAGAATCTAAGGGTTCTGCTGGAAGCTGATCCAGAGACTTTTCATCCGGGCTGATATTTGGCTTCAACTTGGCCATCTTTGTCCCCTCGGTGAGGAAGGACAAAAAAACATCCTTGAACGGCAACATACGTCCAAGCGCCGTTTTAGGATAGAAACCTTGCTCCAGATTCCTGCTGAGAAAGGGTTCAGCAGATCCCTGGAGAAAACGCACCGCAAAACCATTGGTCTCAAAGAGCAGGTCATTCAGTCGCGATTTATCATTAATACCTTGAATTTCAACCAGGACTTCCTTCTCCCAGAGAGCATTTAATTGACAGGATGTCTCAAGATAGTCATAATCTCTCAGGAAGATGAGCGGGCCTGAAACCAGTTTCCAGACCATTTTTTGCTCATCCCCAAAGGCCTTTATCTCGTTTTGCAGGAGGTCGATCTGGTTCTGGCCCTGATAAAACGGGGACTTGGAGGTTGCCGGATCATCCTTGAAGACGTCCCTTGCCATCTGATAGGAGAGCTGCCGGGATGAAGAGGCCTGGGATATTTTCCCCAGCGCCTCTTTATAGCTGTGCATATACTTTCCGGTCTTGAAGGGGTCGCCGAGGACGTGCCCCGTTTCGGTGGTATCGGCTTTATTTTCAAGAGTTCCGATGACCTTTTTCCCTTTTTCTGCGACCTTGGACATCAGAGAATTGTGTTCCTGCAGGGCGGCCTCGCTTTTGGCCATGATCAGAGCCTTCTCGATCTGAAAGAGAAGGGAAACCCAGGAAGGAGGATTTTCCGAGTCCTTGATACCCCGCAATTCCCTGGCCATGGTCTCCAGGAGCGAAAAGTAGGGATTTTTGTCGTCGCCCATGGTCGTCGCCAGCTGCAGCCAGTTGGTTTTATCGGTCACATACTGTTCAACCTCGGAAAACTTCAGGCCGAAGTCGTACCAGGCCTGAAAATACGCCTTGGTGTACCATGTTGAGAATTTGTCCTTGTTGGCCGAGACGACAAGTTGATCATTTACGGCCGAGTCTATTTCCGCCAGCAGGGAATCGATGGCCTCCTTGCCTTTTATCGTATAGGCGGGAGGGATGGAGGCGTCGGCGTGTGTCAGATGATCTCCCCAGAAATCCTTCAAGGTCAGGGAGGCAAGACCTGAGTCGGCGTTAACCCAGGAGGCCAGCCAATTGAGGTTGGTTCCCGGCATGGTCAGGATGTGCCGGAGCATGGATTGCAGATGAAGGCTTTCCTCACGGAGGATGTCCGGATTTCTCTGCCAGGAAAGATAATGCAGATATTCATCGGCAATCCGGTCGCTGACCTTGCGGACCAGGGCTGCATCGTCTGCATGAATAACCGGTTGAAAGGACGGCTGCGGCTTCCCCGCAAGAGATGTGAATTCGAGGTGATCCAGCCGTGATTTAATCAGGTTGATACGCCGTGCCAGATGGGCCGCATAGCGACCGATCTTCTCGTCAGGGGTCGCCGGTGAAAAATCAGTAAGCTCTTTATCCAATTGCCGGTCAAATCCTGCCGCAAAATCATGGTTAAACTGCCGGCAGTATTTTTCTTTGAGCTGGATCTCGACTTGCTTGCTCTTGTTCAAGCCGAAGCGAGGAAACCACCAGCTGTTGTTGAAATATTCGACCCGCGTGACAGCCTTCTCGAAATGTTCCATGGCCGTCGCGTCATTGACAAGATTCCCCTGCAGGACGATGGGCGTCTTGAATTCCTGGCCTGCCTTTCTCAAGGTGGAGAGATTTTGGACGAAAGAAAAACTGAGAAGACCACAAAGCGCCAGGATGATCGTCATCCAGGCCGCAACGCCGATATTGCGGGTCAGGCGATTCCAGGCGAGAGACCTGGCTGTAGGAGCAAAGAGCTTTTTGTCCTCCGGCAGGATCTTGGAGAAAAGATCATGCAGAAACAGGCCTCTGCTGGTGCCGGGGAGGACCTCCTGGGGCTTGATCAGGCCGAGAGCGTTCAAAAAATGCGAATAGGGAGTCCCTTCCTGCCGGCCGCTGCTGAAATAGATCCCGCGCAGGATGGGAGTTTCCTGATAGGGGGTTTTCTTGAAGGCCGTCTGCATGAAGGACTGGAGATTGTTCCTCATGCCTTGGAATTCGTCGGGGAAAAGCAGGAGCTCCGGGTCCGACTTTGTCTTTGACTGTGTTGCGGAATGGGCCTGATGCAGCAGGAGCAGCCGCAGCTCGCGCAACCGCTGGGTGAGAGTCTCAAAGAGCCGTGTGTGGAGGGATCCGGTATCGGTGGAAAGGTCTTGGTTCAGGAGTCCCATGGCCTGATCCAGACATTGGTCCGGTAACAGGTCGCAGAACTGGGTCATTCCCTGGACGAGGTCACATTTGGTGATCAGAACGTAGACCGGGAACCGTTTTCCGAGAGACCGCATCAGCTCGTCAATTCTCTGGCGGATGTTGATGGCGTCACTCTCAATGATCTGCGGCGGTGCGTTCAGGAGTTTGTCGGCGCCGATGGTGACGACCAGCCCGTTCAGAGGCTCTTTCTTCCTGTATTTAACCAGTAAAGAAAGAAACTTCTGCCACTCGTTTTTATCCTGTCCCTCGTTCACCGGTATGGCATATCTGCCTGCCGTATCAATAATAATTGCCTGGTCGAAGAACCACCAGTCACAGTTCCGGGTGCCGGAGATCCCTCCGATTTTAGTGGTTTCGGTAAAGGGGGCGGAGAGATTGGCGCTTTTGATGGCGGTCGTTTTTCCCGAGCCGGATTCTCCAATGAGCAGATACCAGGGTAGGACATACAGAGGATTTCCATACCTGTTCAGGTGCGAGGCCTTGAGTGTATCAATGGCCTCTTTCCAGCGGGTCTGCAGTTCGCGTTGCCCTTCCTGATCGGGACTTCCCGAGCCTTGAAGATAGGCCTCATCCTGTTGAATCACCTGCTGCACAAAATTCTGTTCACGACGACGCTGCAGGAGCTTTTGAATGAAGAAGCCGACCAGCCATAATCCGGCAAGACCGACAAGGAAAAAAAGCCCCACCCACCACGGCCAGGACATCCACAGGACAAAGCCGAATAACAGTCCTACGATGATCAACAGCAACGATCCCAGAAGTATATATTTGATTGCGGTCAGCAGGAATTTTTTCATCTACGGCACCATACTGATAAAATTTTGGCCGACGTTGTCGAGAATAAAATGGTAGATCAAAAAAAGAAGCCCATAGAGCACGGCAGGGATCCCGATCCCTGCAAAAATCTCAACAGGAAAACGCCTTCCGGCTGTCTTTTCCAGACGTTGCAGACTGTCTGCCGCCTGATAGCCGCCGGAGAAGAGGCGGCTGTTCCCAAGCGAGGAGACATCAGGCTGGGCGCCTGCGATAAGCCGCAGGTTGGAGGTCTTCAGTTGCTCAAGGAGGATGCCGTCGCCGGGATTGCAGAACCTGCCGGAGAACCCCAGGGCCAGGCACAGATAATAGACCTCACGGACCTCCGTCTGTCCCGCTTCCAGGGCATTCAGTTTGTCAAAGAACAATTCTCCCGCGTCGACGGTCTGATAATACAGCCGCTGGAGTTGTTCGCCCTGCCAGCGATTTTTTGCCTGCCAGGGAGAATCGAGGAGCATCTCGTCGACCCAGGCGAAGACGGCGAATTGGGCCAGATCGAAGTCAGCCGGCGAATAACGGTTTCGCTGGGGGTGGTTTTGACATTTTGTGATCAGCTGGTCAATGTCCGCCTTGACCTGATTGAAATCCGGTTGCCCGGCGGCAACGATTCTCTTGAAATAGGCCATATAGGCGATGAGTTCAATAAAGCAATCGAGCAAGCGCATGATTATGATCTCCCGACGACCATGAGTTCAACTTTGAGATCCTCCGGGGCCGCATCCCAGAAGACGGCCAGATTATTATTTCTCTGAACCTGCTGCCATTGATCGCAGTGATGATCAATCTTTAAGTAACGTGAGTTTGCCCGGCGCGGAAGCTCTTGAGGCGGTGTTTCAAGAGGGGTAAGGCCAATTCCCGGAAGGGCGCGGGCAATCAGAATAGGAAGGGACTCCCGGGCGCCCATTTTTGCAAGGGATATAAATGAGGCAAGGTGTTGCTGCATATCCTGATCCGTTGTGATAACCAGATAATACCGGTTATTTCCCTGGAAGATCGTCGGCAGGAGTTCCGTCGCGTAGTATGTCCCATCAAAGAGAAGCTGCAGGACATATTCCGGCCCTGCGGTGATCTCCTCCAGCAGCTGTGTCAGTATGGACTGCGCAACCGAAAAACATGCCCATAATTTTCTATGGTTATAGGGAAGCACCATGGTGGCGCCGTCTGATTTTTCACCGAGCACATTGAAGGTTTCGGAAAAAGAGGAGAGTTCTCCGATGATCTGCCGGAGAAGACCATAGACATTCCATGGATGAACAGGCTCTGATTCGGTCATCTGGTAGAGAAGAGGGACGTACCGGTTCAGTGAGCGCAAGGCTAAAAGAAAGACCATATCCCGGGCGCCGAACTCTGCGGTATGGATGCCGCGATCACGCTTATACGATTCCAGCTGGCGCGAACGGGAGGCAAGCTGATCCCGTATCTCGACAATGAGCCGCAGCAGAGGAGTCGATGCCGAAATGGAGAGGGCGGGCGGGAAATATCGTTGCGACAGGCCGCCGTTGCGTTCGATAGAGGCCAGCGGGATAAGGTCATATTCCCCCAGCTTGTCTTCTTCGGATTCCCAGAATAATCTGAGGGCGTAATACAGATGTTTTACCTGGGCGGGAGGTCCGCTCTGATGCAGATCCACCGCCTCTTCGGGTTCCGTTGAGGTAACAAACCTGGTCGATATGTCGCCGATGTTCTCCAGACTGGAGAGGACCGTGACATTTTCTCCGGCAGGATTCCACTTTCGCAGTCCTACACATACCCCCAGAGGTTTTCCGCCTTCAACCCAGCTTTCACTGAAGGACCTGGCCTCAAGCAAGGCATTTCCCGGAAAGGAAACATATGTCTGTTCAGGAAAGAGGAATTCCCCCTTGAGGAGGTTGATCGTTTGGTTGCCAAGGGCCGCTTCCTGAATTGTCAGGCTGGCCACGCCCCAGAAATGGGGCTGCAGACCTGTCTGAAACGGCTGCAGGAGAGACTGGACGTAGCGATCCTGCAGCTGGAAGTGCTGCGGTTGCAGGAACAGCCCTTGGTGCCAGAAAAAAGGTCTTCTCATAGAGGCGTGCTCCTAATGAACGTCGGCTCCTACAATCTGTTGAGCCCCAAAGGTGATAGACAGATTCATCGGTTCAACCCGCGCCTCTGAACCGCCGGCGGTGGACACCGGAATATCAAAGAGCCGTGTCATTTTGTTTTTATCCAACTTGAAATAACCGGCGGCAATCCCGAGGCTCTTTGTCTTGTCCATGCGATCCATAACGAGTGTCATATCCTGGCTGGGTTGGATAATCAGACGCTTGGTCGCAGTCACGGTGTCGTTAAAGGGTTCACAGTCGAGAAGCCGGTAGATACCGTCCTCACTGGAGGAGAACTGATCAAATATCGATTTGTCCTTCACCTGATAGACACAGACCAGCAGAGTATGCGGCCGTTTATCCTTCATATTGAGCTGTGGATCGGATTGTATCCGTATTTTTATTGCGTCTTTGGCAAAACGGTAATCCGGTGCGGGGGGAGGGGAGGTTGTCGCGCAGGAAGACAACAGAAAAAGGGTGAGGCAGATGATGCTGAGAGAAAAAGACCGTTTCAAAATATTACCTCCTTGGTTGCTGGGATAATGACTGGCATTGTTTTTCAAATTCTTTCAAAAAATCTTCCGTGGAATGACCTGAATCATGCCATTGTTTACAGTTTTCAAAGACCTGTTTGTATCGATCAAAGGAATGGGCCTTCCGCGTGGAACTCAACATGAAACCACCGTTGTCTGCACGGGCCAGTTGTTCAGGGTCAAGCTCCAGCAGGATTTTATCGATTATATTTCCTGCCGCCGACTTGAAAGCCTGGTGGGACAAAAAAAATGCTGACTTGATTTCCCCAAGATACTGTTCGAGGGAGACTGATGGTCCGTCACTGTTGAGTGAAGAACCGATCACATGCCTGATTGTCTCTTCACTCTGGTCTTCCAGAAAAAGAGTCATACGAATAGTATGCACCAATTGATTGAGACTGTCAAAGATTGTGTTAAAAGACAGGGACAAGCGTTCCAGGGTCTCAGCTGACGACAGCTCAGCCGCAGACAGTGTCCTGCCGAGAATCAGGGAGCAGAAACGCAGCAGATACTCCTGCAGTTGCTGGTCTCCGGGGGTGACTTCAGGTTCAGGCAGGGGTGGAAACATCTCTGCCAATAAAGATATGAATTGTTTTTTTGCCGAACAATCAAGACCGGCAAGCTGCCTGTTCAGATAGTCTTCAATGGAGGCGCGGGCCCCTGCGTTGTCCTGCTCATAGAGTTGCCTGACTTCACAGGCGAGTTGTTCTATTATCGGCAGCATGATTTCATGGATGGTTGAAAATGTTCCCTAGAGTTTTTTTACAGGCCGTTGAATAATCGTTTCAGCAAGATCGTCCTCAAGAGGTTTTCCCTCCGGGAGGGGAGCCTGCCCTCCCCGCGTTTCCGTGCCCTTCTCCGGTGATACAGGAGAAGGACTCAGAGGGTTTCGCTGCTGCCCCGTCTGTGCAGATATGATAATGGTCTCTTGCAGATACTCTTCGGGGCGATTTTTGATTGACGGATCGATGGGTCGCGGATCTTCCGATGGTGTGCTTTGTAGCCGGACTGTAGCGGCCGGGTCAAATTGTGGCGCAATCAAGACCGTTGCGTCCAGGCTGAAATCGGCCTCTCTCCTTACAAGGCCTCTTTTCTCGTTATCGGTCGATTCTGTCTTTTCTTGTGAAACCGGCGCCGAACTGAGGATTACGGTTTCCATCAAATCCTCGCATTCCCTCTGCGGAGGAAAAGACATGCCTGAAGATTGGCGGACTGTCGTGCTTACCGGCGGCTGTTTTTTTTCGTACTCCTCTGTCTCCCACTGCGTGGAAATATCTGTAAGAATAGCGTGAATGGCTGCATCTTGCAAGGCTGAGGTGTCGGCTATATTTTTGTCAGGCACCGGTTCTGTTGCATCCTCCCCGCCGATAAGACATGCCTGGGGCTGCGCCTTGCCGGACAGCAGGGCCTGGAAATCCAAACGTGTTTGCGAATCCGCCTTTAGCAAGAGCATATGGAAGGGATAAAAAGAGAAACTGCAGAGGGTATTGACCGCGAGGGTGTCGCTGCCGTAGCATGTCTCGTGATTCCGGCAACCTCGGCAGGGAAATGAGGTGTCGGATGCGGCTGTCTTCTCCAGCCTCGCCCAGCCTGTGATGAGCTGCCGGATATCGTTTACGCAATCCGGGTCATTTTCCCTTCGTCGTACCACGTAATAGGTGCCGGTTGTGGTGGTGGAACAGCACTGCGGGCAGTAAAGAAAGCGCCGCAGGGATGTGGTGTATCCCTCCAGACCCTGCTGGGCAAGAAGCGTATTGTCGGTGCAGAGTTCAAGCTCCCGGCCGCAGCCGGGACAGGGCGGATGGAAAAAAGACTGTTCGGCACGGCAATAAAAGAGAGAGTGAAACGGGAGCAGCTGACCGTGGTTGCCGATCTGGGCGGCAAGAAGAAAATGCAGAGCCTTCAACGGAGGAGTTGACAGGACTGACATGATGTGCTGCCATCGCTGGTTGACCGACGGGTTGGTGGTGAGAAGCGGATCCTCGGGATCGCCCTGATACTCGGATCGCTGAATCAGCATATATAACGGCAGCATCTGCCCTGTCAGATCGCTTACGACGCCTGCATCTCCCAGCAATGCAAACGGATCCGGGACATCTCTGAAGTGAAAGGGATTCCGGCAGGGCTCAAGAGGGGACAACTTGTCAGCCTGTTCAGGAACGATCACCAGATGAAATCTACCGGGACCTGCCTGAAGATAGGGAAGCAGAGAAGGCAGTTTAATCGTGTCTGTCATTTGAGTCCCTTAGAAGAATTTTCTGCATGTTTTCTGCGAAGAATTCCTCGTGAAGGTGCTTCCCCCTCAAGGGGGCACTGAAAAATATCCCGTATTTCGGGATGAGGATGCGCATATCGTAAAAATGAAGGGGAATATGCCCGTATTAATCTCTGAAGGAGGTTGTTTTGTCAAGAAAAAAACGCTTTTCCTTCATCGGTTGCCGGAATGTAGTATTCCTTTAAAAGGGCAAAGCCTGGTCATGATTCGTCCCGGACGATTTTTCCAATTTAACTTGAAGAGGGCCGCCAATCCCATTATGGTGTCTTGAAAGCCTGCATTGCCTTATGCAAGGTTCAGGAGGCAATGCAAGACCCCGCTAGGGGATGATAAACAGACTCCCCTGTCAGAGCTGGGACGTTGCAGATGGTTTCTCCTCTTTTACTACCGCACTCTCAATGCATATTATAACTACGCATAAAAACACAGATTTCGATGGACTTGCCTCCGTCATCGCCGGAACCCTTCTCTATCCGGGGGCAGTGGGGGTCATCCCCAAGGCGGTGAACAAGAATGTGGCAAAGTTTCTGTCGACCCATAAAACGGCTTTCAATATTGTCCTGCCCAATGAGATCGACCACGCCGCGGTGACACGGCTCATCGTTGTCGACACCGATCAGTGGCGTCGCCTGGATCGTATGGACAAATTGAAAACCCGCGAGGACCTGGAGATTTATGTATGGGACCATCATCACCATGATGGCGACATTACAGCCGCCTGGATCTGCAAGGAGCCGGTCGGCGCCACGGTCACCCTGCTGGTCAGGGAGATGAAAAAGCGGGGGATGACCTTAAGTCCGCTTGACTCCACCGTCCTCCTGATCGGACTCTACGAGGATACCGGCCATCTGAGTTATCCGGGAACGCGGGCGGAAGACGCCGCCGCCGCCGCCTACCTGTTGGAGAATGGGGCCGACCTGAACGTGGCCGGCTTTTTTCTGGATCCTCCCTACGAAGAGACGCAGAAGGATATCCTCTTCGACATGATGAAGTATACCGAAAAGGTGACGCATAATAATTATACCATCGGTATAAATATCATAAAACTGGACCGGAAGGTGCCCATGCTGTCGGCAATTGTCAGTATGTACAGGACAATCATCAATGCCGACGCCATTTTTGCAATCTTTATCAATGATGAGACCAGTTCCACCGTCATCGGACGAAGCGGTGTCGATCGCATCGACGTCGGGGCCATCCTGCGGAAGTTCGGCGGAGGCGGGCATGCGGCCGCCGGTTCGGCCACTGTAAAGACCCAGGATTATCTGCCCGGAAAACTGAAAATCGAGATCATTGATCTGATCAAACAGAGCAAGACCGGCGGTGCCGTCGTGGCTGACCTGATGTCCTATCCCGTGACCATGGTATCTCCCGAGACCCCGATGCATAAGGTCCGTACGCTGATGCAGGAGCAGAAGATCAGGGGGATACTGGTGGGTGAGGAAGACAGGCTGGAAGGACTCCTGGTCCTCTGGGATTTCAAGAAGCTGAAACAGGAAAAACAGTGGAACAGTCCGGTCAAGGCCTTTATGATCCGCGATGTCGAAACGGTTTCACCGGGGATACAGCCCTCCGAGGCAGCCGAGATCATGGTGAAAAAGAATATCGGCCACCTGCCGGTGGAGCATGACGGCAAGATCATCGGGATCCTGACGCGCACCGATATCCTCACCTATTTCTATGGGATGCTGCCGGACTGATCACTCCTTCCAGTCCAGACCGCCAAGCAGCGCGCGAAAATGTCCCGGCGGATCCGTCTGGAACATCAGCTCCCTGCCGCTGAAGGGGTGGTTGAAAGAGATTGACCAGGCATGGAGGGTCAGATACCTCCAGGTATCATCTGCACGGCCGTACTTTTTGTCTCCGACAACCGGGTGGCCGATCCCGGCCAGATGCACGCGGATCTGGTGCTTGCGTCCGGTAAGCAGGGTGAGTTCCAGCAGGGAAAAATTTTTCGTCTCCTTCAGAACCGTATAGGCGGTTTGCGCCAGCCTGCCCTTTTTTGGATCAAGGGTGGCGTAGACGTTGTGGGCCTTATTCTCCACCAGATAAGTGGTGATGGTATCCTGCGGCTTCTCACATCGGCCGTGCACGATGGCCAGATACTTCTTCTCTGTCTCCTCCCACCTGCTCTGCAGAACAAGCTTGGCCTTCTCATTTTTGGCGAAGATCAGGAGTCCCGAGGTCTCTTTGTCCAGCCTATGGACGATATAGATGCGCTTGGTCGATTTGGCGACGCCTTTGCGGACGTAGTCCGTCAGCGCAAAGAAAGCGGTCCGGATCTTCTCGTTATCCGTGCCCATGGTCAGGAGTCCCGAGGGCTTGTTGATTACCAGGATATCGTTGTCTTCGTGCAGAATCACCAGGCCCTTGGGCAGAAATTTGGTATTCCCCCAGGGGCCGTTATCGTGAGGTATGTCTTTTATTTGCATGGGTTTTGGCTGCGGTAAATGGCGTTTCATAGGTTTCAAATATGCAGGGAGAATACCCTTTTTCCACCATATCCGCCTTATTTTTGCATAACTGGACATCTCCATGCAAAAAAACCACGCCGTTTATCATTTCTCATCTTCCCATTCACTTGATATAATTACTTTATTAATCAGTCTCCTTGAAATAATCAGGAAGTGATTGCCATGTCTTTCTTAGTGTCGCCCTCTTCCAACTGCCTGGAAAGTCTTTTCCAACCTTCCAGCCCGCCTTCGAGTTTCAATTCATTGGCCAGCGTTTCGAGGGCATCAAGACTCTGCGCCAGATTCATCGCAATCGCCATCCGGTAAACGGCCACCCACGTCTGTATAGCCTGTAGCGTTTCTTCCTTCTTTAAATGAATATGACCGATGTTGAAGAGCGTTGCACAAAGCCCTGCTTTGTCGCCGATCTCCTGTCTAATGTCCAGTGATTTTTTCAGGTACTTCAGGGCCGTGTCATAGTCGCTGCGGGCACGATGAATCTGGGAAATATTATTGAGCGTTGCCCCTTCGCCGGATCTGTCGCCAATCTCCTGCCTGATGGCCAGTGATTTTTCCAGGTAGTCAAGGGCCGTGTCATAGTCGCCACGGGCATAATAAATCGTAGATATATTATTGAGCGTTGTCCCTTCGCTGGGTCTGTCGCCGATCTCCCGGCAGATGGGCAGTGATTTTTTCAGGTACTCAAGGGCCGTGTCATAGTCGCCACGGGCATAATAAATCGTAGATATATTAT
>JAJYAX010000240.1 GCA_021779275.1 Deltaproteobacteria bacterium
GTAGTCGGTGGTGGTCTGGCTCTGGAAGTTGGTGATCCTGGTATAGGCAAGACCTGGCTCCAGGAAGAAGGACTTCACCGATTGAATCGGGATGATGTCCCGGGCCAGGGTAAAGTCCTTCACCGTGTTCCACCCCTCCCGGTGAATGGAGAGGGTGACCTTTGATCCCTTGGGGCCCCGCAGTTTCTTGATGGCATCCATCGGGGTCATATCCTTGGTGGGTTCCCCGTCGATCTTGACAATCATGTCCTTTGCCTTCAGGCCGGCCTGGTCGGCGGGGGTTCCTTCGATGGGGGAGACAATAGTCAGGATGCCGTCGCGCATCGTAATCTCTATGCCGATGCCGGTGAAGCTTCCATGCGTCTCGTCTTTAAGCTCTTGAAAACTCTGCGGACTCATATAGGCGGAGTGGGGGTCCAGGGAGAGAAGCAGGCCGTTTATAGCCCCTTCGATCAGATCCTTGGTGTTGATCGGCTCGACATAGTTCTCCTGCAGCATACTCAGGACATTGGCAAACAACTCAAGCTGCTTGTAGGTCTCCTCCCTGTCCTTCTGGGAGACGTCGGCCACGGCGGCGGAGGTAAAGAGAAGGAATGCGAGAAAGAAGAATACAGAGATTTTGCCAAGCGATCTGATTGTAGTGTGCATAGAGTCCTGCCGTCCATTGAGTGAGTTGTAAGACATTTTATTCAGCTGCCGGTGAAGCCTGATTTTCGCTTTTTTCCATGGAAATCTTTGTCGTATCCAGCCATTCCAGCGGATCGAGAGACACGCTTCCATGGCGTATCTCGACATAGAGACCTTCGTCTATCAAGGTGGCTGTGTCACCCATGAGGGCAATGGTCTCGCCGGTCTTGACCTGATCTCCCTTGTTCTTGAGTAATTGTTCCACCCTGGATATTATAGAATAATACTGGTAACCATGATCGACAATGACCGTGTTTCCATAGCCTCTGAGATAGCCGGAAAACAGGATGGTTCCGTCGAATATGGCCTTCACCTTGGTGCCGTTGGCGGCCGCAATCGCGATCCCTTTGGATTTGCTGGTTATCCCCATCTTATTGGTCTTTTCCTGATTGAACCGGGTGACGAGCGCGCCGCTCACCGGCGGGAGGAGCTTGCCCTTGTTCAGGAGAAAACCCTGCTCCAGGATCTCTTCTTTTTTCTCCATCACATTGATATGGCCGGAGAGCGTCTTGCCTGCCTTCTCCATCTCCGTGATCGCCAGTTCATGGAGTTTTTTCTGCGTGCGGATGAGGGTGAGCAGGTTCTCTTTTTCCTGTTTTGTGGCGTCAACCTGCTTCTGCGCTTCTTCTTCCTGGCTTATAAATTCCTGCAGCAGGGTCTTCTCCAGCGTTAAGGCCTCTTTGACCCTCTCCAGTTTGCCGATGGAGTGCCGGTAAGTTTCAATAAGGTTTTGATCATATCTGATCAGCGTTTCGAAGGAGTCGTGAAAGGACAGGAGCTCAGGGAGGGTGTGGGCGGAAAAGGCCACATTGATAAGGCCGATTCGCCCCATTTTGTAATAGGCGCTGAGTCTTTTCTGCAGATGCAGCTGCACCATGTGCTTGTCGGCGTTCACCCTGGCCAGCTCTTTTTCCTTGACGGTTATCAGGTCCTGCTGGGCGGTCATTCTTCCCTGGAGAACGCCCAGTTTCTCGTGATGTTCCTGCAGCCGGACATCGATGTTTTCCAGCTCCGCCAGCAGGTCTCTCTCCTGGGTCAGCGTGTGTTCCATCTCCTCCTGCTGGAGTCTGATCCCCTGCTGCAGACGGCGGATATTGATCCAGTATTTTTTGATGCCTGTTTCCAGCTGCTGTTTTTGCCCGTTGTCTGTCGCCGCCCGCGAGATGGGCGGGAGGAGCAAAAGTGCGGCCATGGCCAGGAGCAGCAGGAAAGAACCCTGTCCTGCCCGTTTCCGGGGGAAGATGTCCGGAGGCAGGCAGACGGAGGATGCGCTATGTCGGTGGGCTTTTCTGCTCATGGGGGGGTCAGATGCGCAGAAATTTCTGCATGGACATATAGCTGCCGACGGTGCAGAGCAGGATGGAGGCGATGATGATCAGTACTATTGTGTCGGGGGTGAAAAAGGTGAAGTTGAACAGGTAGAGGATGCCCGGTCCGCTGAAACGTATCTTGATCCATTGATAGAGGCTATAGAGAGAGACCAGACCGAATGTCGAGCCGAAGAATCCCTGCATCAGGCCTTCCAGCATGAAGGGCGTGCGGATATAATCGTTGGTGGCGCCCACCAGCCGCAGTAATTCCAGCTCCGCCTGCCGTCCCATGATGGTCAGACGTATGGTGTAGGCCACCATAAAAACGGTGGTCAGGATCAGCAGACTGCCGCTTAAAATGACGACGATGGAGAGGAGCCGGATGAAATAAAAGAAACGTTCGACCCAGTCCTGACCGTACTGGACCTTCAAGGTGACGGGCAGTTTGCTCAGATACTCGGAAAAGAGTTTGACCCGGTTGAGGCTGCGCAGGGTCTTCAGAGGTGTGACCTCGATGGAGGGCGGCAGGAAATCGGTGGGCATATCCTCCAGGACATCCTTGTTCTGCCCCAATTGTTTGGCAAAGCGTTCATAGGCCTGCGCCCTGGAGATGAATTTAATCTCCTGGACCTGATCGAAATCAGTTATTTTCCGCCGGAGTTGTTCCTGCATCTCGGGCCCGGGTTCATCCTGTAGATAGACGATAAGGCGCAGGTCGTCTCCCAGTTTGTCGCCGGCATTGAGCATGTTGGTATAGATCAGATAAAAAAAGGCGAAGATCAGAACCGACAGGCTGACTGTCAGCAGGGTCATGCATTGAGACGCCCAGGTCTGGCGAAGGTTACGCCCCATCTGTCTGAGAACGGCAAACCAGAAGTTCATGCCTGCAGCCCTCCGTTTACTCTCCGGATCTTGCCCCGGCAGAGCTCCATGATCCGATGGTCGGTATGCCGGTACAGGGAGTCATCATGGGTGGCGATAATGATGGTGGCTCCGGAACTCTTGCATTTGTTCAGCAGGTTCATGACCTTTTCCGTGGTTGCGGCGTCCAGGTTGCCTGTGGGTTCGTCAACCAGGATGAGGGTGGGTGAGTTGGCGACGGCCCGGGCCAGGGTGACCCGCTGTTGTTCCCCCCGGGAGAGTTCCCCGGTAATGGCGTCGTGTTTATCGGAGAGTTCCAGCTGGGCGAGGAGGTCCTTGACCCGTTTGGAGATGACAGGGGGCTTTTTATACGAAACCTCCATGGAAATAGCTATATTTTCGGCGACGGTACGGTCGGTCAGGAGCTTGAAATCCTGGTAGGCGACTCCTATCTTCTGGCGCAGCCGGGCCAGTTTTTTTCCTTTCAGCCGGTGAATATTCTGTCCGGCCACCTCGATCAGACCGTTGCTTGGGGTCTCCATGTTGCAGATAAGCTTCAAAAGCGTGGTCTTTCCGGCCCCGCTCTTCCCGATTAGAAAAAACATCTCTCCCGTTTCGACAGTCAGCGAGACATCGGCCAGGGCTATGACATCAGGGGGATAATTTTTGCTGACCTTGATCAATTCGACGATGGTCGGTTGCGGGGGGGCGTTCATTTCTGTCATGACGAAAGTTTCTCAATGGTGGGGGATCAAAGGTGCCGAAAACGAAAAGGTTTTGATATGTAAGAGTATTTTATGTTATCCGGTGGAGTGTGAGTCGAGTTTTGTTCCTGATCGGAATACTTTAATAAAATGGCCGTAGGATGTCAAATTTATTACAGTTAGCAGGGAAGTACAGTCAGGGACAGCCGGGAGGCGGACCATGGTGAGCAGGGACGGGGGGGAATCATGCCGCGGATACAATTATCGCTTGCAACTTGATTCGCAGTTGTTATTCTTTATAACTTTGCGTTGGATAAATGACACGTGTTTCTGCCGACACCGGAGTGACCATACAGTACACAGTATAAATTCGATTACTTACGGTTTTATGATACCAAAGGAGAACGGTATGGACTACAGGGCGACCCTTAATCTGCCCCAGACGAAGTTCAACATGAAGGCCAATCTTTCCCAGAAGGAACCCCTCTATCTTAGACGGTGGGAAAAGGAGGATCTCTATGGACAGATTCAGGAATCCTGCAAGGAAAAGCCGCTGTATGTCCTTCATGACGGTCCTCCCTACGCCAACGGTCATATTCATCTCGGCACCGCCTTCAATAAGATACTGAAGGATATCATCTTGAAATCCAGGCGCATGGCCGGCTTTAACGCCCCCTACATC
>JAJYAX010000241.1 GCA_021779275.1 Deltaproteobacteria bacterium
GCAGGAAATAAGTCAGTATGAGCTCCTGTCTCGCGAAGAGACCGATGAGCTTGCAGTACGATTCCGGGAAACGGGTGATCAGGATGCCGCATACCGTCTTGTCTCAGCAAATCTGAGGCTTGTAGTGAAGGTCGCCATGGATTTTCAGAAGTATTGGATGCAGAATTTCATGGATTTGATCCAGGAAGGCAATGTCGGCCTTGTCCAGGCCACCAAGAAGTTTGATCCCTATCGAGGGGTGAAATTTTCTTACTATGCAGCATATTGGATTCGTGCCTATGTCTTGAAATTCATCATGGACAATTGGCGTCTTGTGAAGATTGGTACGACTCAAGCGCAGCGGAAGCTCTTTTTCTCTCTTAATAAGGAGAAAAAGCTATTGGAGGCCCAGGGCTTCGAGGCTGAACCGAAGCTGCTGGCGCAACGTCTGAGTGTCAAGGAGAGGGAAGTTGTTGAGATGAGCCAGCGTATGGACAGCTGGGATGTTTCCCTTGAGAGTCCCGTACGTTCTGATTCGGATGATGAACAGAAAAATTTCATCCCGACTGACGGACCTGGAATCGAATCCATGGTCGCCGGAAAGGAGATGAAACAAAAGTTGACTGAATTGCTCGATATCCTCAAGGATAAATTGAATGATAAAGAGAAAATGATTCTCGATAAACGCCTGCTGACGGATGAACCGCTTACCCTGCAGAATATTGCCGACAGCTTCGAAATTTCACGTGAGCGGGTACGGCAGATCGAAGTGAATCTTCTTAAAAAAATGAGAAAATTCTTCGAAGCCGAGATGCCTGATATTGTAGATTTTTTTGACGGCGATAAAATTGTTGTTATGAGCAACACTAATGAATAGTATTATGCAGAGTTTTCCCTGTGAATCGATTGTATCGAGCCTGTTATTTCCCTTGAAAGAGGCAGGTGTTTTCTATTAAAAGGAAGCTGCGGATTATCTCAGCGCCTTTGAAAAGAAGATGAATGATGATTCGCACAGATCTTTTGTTATAAGTGTATCATTAGGTAAGAACGACGATCTTTCCTGTGGGATCCTACTGAATCCCATAGGATTTTTTTTTAAAAGATGGAGTGGAAAATGATTCAACGTATTCCCATGTCTAAAGCAGGTAACCAGAAATTACGTGATGAACTGTCCAGGCTGGAGCGAGTAGAGCGTATTGAGATTGTAAGATCTATTGAAACAGCCCGAGAACATGGTGATTTAAAAGAAAATGCCGAATATCATGCCGCGAAGGAACGACAGGGACATATTGAGGGACGGATTCGTGAATTAAAAGATAAGCTTGGACGAGCGGAGGTCATTGATTGTTCAAAGGTCTCACAGGAGAAAGCTGTCTTCGGAACGGTTGTCAGTCTTCTGGATATGGCTACGGAAGAAGAGGTGTCCTATCAATTGCTTGGCCCTGAAGAGTCGAATGTGAAAGCGGGGTCCATTTCCGTCTTGTCACCTCTCGGGCAGAGCATCCTTGGTAAAAAAGTTGGTGATGAGGTTATTGTCAAGGCCCCGGGAGGAACCCGTGAGTTTGAGGTTGTACAGATTGCACCTTCCTCTTTTGCCTGACAATGCTCCCTGGTTTGGGGGGGGCTTTGTGAGGGTCTGCAGAGCAAGAGGCAGACTTCAGGCAGGTTTCGGTTGGACAAGCATCCCCGATAAAAATATCTTTATTATCTGGGATGCTGTTTCTTCGACTGTGTAATTTGTTTCAAGTGAAATATTCCAAACTCTGGATATCTCGTCAAGGCTTCCAAAAAACGCCCTTTTGGCGATACCCGGCAGTATATCCGACCGATAGATTTTCTGCTCCTGACCAAGTTTTATAATGTCAGAGATGATGTTGACATATTCGCTGAATTTATTATTACGGTAATCCTTAATGAGCTTATTGGTCTGACGGAGTTCAATCTGGATCACTTCGGCAAGATTTTTGTTCTTTTTCATGACCGTTAGGTGTTTGGTTGCGAATATCTCAAGCATTTTCCTGGGGTCCGTCTCCTCAGCGAGGAGCTTCTTCACCTGGACTATGATGTTGCCGATCTCTTCTTCAAAAACTGAGAGGAGAATATCAAACTTATTGTTGAAATAGAGATAAATTGTACCGTCGGCAACCTTGGCTTCTTTGGCGATATCGGATATTCTAGCGTTGAAAAAGCCTTTTTGGGCAAAGACCTTGGTTGCGGCAGTTATTATCTTTGTATGTTTATTAACAGCTTTCATCGGCTAGGGAAAAGTAAATGTCAATGGTGACGGAATGAGTAAAAGGCACTGAATGGCCATTCATTCATTTAATCCTTTGACGGTTATTTGTCAATATTTGAAGAGGTCATAATTTTTATTATCACGTGTATTGAGAGTTCTCTGTTAAAATCAAGAAGGGGAGAGGATCGATGAGAGTACTTGTGGTTGGATCCGGTGGTCGTGAACATGCATTGGTCTGGAAAATCAACCAAAGCGCCAGGGTTGAAAAAATATTTTGTGCGCCAGGCAATGCCGGTATCGGACATCTGGCCGAATGTGTAGATATTTCCGCAGTCGATATTGAGGGCCTGATGAGTTTTGCCAAAAGAGAGCGAATCGACCTTACCGTAGTCGGGCCGGAATCATCATTAGTGGCAGGCATTGTGGATACCTTTGAAGAAAACGGATTGCGGATCTTCGGACCCCGGAAAAACAGCGCCATCCTTGAGGGCAGCAAGGTCTTCACCAAGGAATTTCTCCAAAAATATCAGATACCGTCCGCCTCGTTCAAGGTCTTCACAGAGAAGAAAAAGGCAAAAAAGTATATCGATAAATGCGGTGTCCCCCTCGTTGTGAAGGCAGATGGCCTTGCTGCCGGAAAAGGAGTCATAGTCGCCCAGACCATGGCCGAGGCAAAGGATGCCATAGATCTGATCATGGCCGAGAAGGCCTTTGGTGCTGCCGGCGACAAAATCGTTATAGAAGAATGCCTGCGAGGTGAAGAGGCCTCATTTATCGCCTTCACCGATGGTAAAACCATCCTTCCTCTTCCCTCTTCTCAAGACCATAAGGCGGTTTTTGACAATGATCTGGGCCCGAATACGGGTGGGATGGGGGCGTATTCTCCGGCGCCGGTAGTTACCGACGAAATCACCGCTTATGTGATGGAAAAAGTCATGCTGCCGACTGTACGGGGGCTGGAGGCGGAAGGGCGACCGTATAAAGGGATGCTGTATGCGGGATTGATGATTGATGGGAACACAATTAATGTCCTGGAATTTAATTGCCGCTTCGGTGATCCGGAGGCGCAGCCTCTGCTTATGCGGCTGGAGACCGACATCATCGATATCTTTGAGGCAGTTATAGACGGTTGTCTGGATACGATTACAATGAAGATTAATCCCTCGCCCACGGTTTGTGTGGTGATGGCCTCCGGCGGATATCCGGGGACGTATGAAAAGGGCAAGGTCATTAAAGGCCTGACAAATGCCTCGAAGGTTGATGGGGTGATGGTCTTCCATGCCGGTACCGCTCTTAAAAATAAGCGTACCGTCACAGCCGGAGGACGGGTTTTAGGTATCACCGCCATTGGAAAGACTCTGGAAGAGGCCATTGCCCAGGCCTACTTAGCAGTTGATCAGATTCGATGGACGGGCTGTTACTGTCGCCGGGATATCGGGGCCAAGGCCTTGAAACGTCCCGCCGTGAGGCCTGAAAAGGCGATAGTCGGCATTGTTCTTGGAAGTGATTCCGATCTGCCGGTTATGCAGGCCGCCGCGGATTTTCTGCGGGATATGCATGTCCCCTATGAGATGACCATCGCCTCTGCGCACAGGTCGCCGGAAAGGGCTATGGACTATGCGAAAACGGCAAAAAATCGAGGGCTGAAGGTGATTATCGCCGGCGCCGGTATGGCAGCGCATCTCGCCGGGGTCCTCTCCTCCCATACCGATATCCCGGTTATCGGGGTTCCTCTCGATGCATCACCCTTTCACGGCATGGATGCGCTCCTGTCAACCGTGCAGATGCCGCCGGGGGTCCCCGTGGCCACCATGGGTGTCGGCCGGTCCGGGGCCAAAAACGGCGGGGTTCTGGCCGTGAGGATACTGGCGCTTGAGGATCAGGGCCTTGCGGCTCGACTTGTTCAATTCAGAGAGAAGATGGTGCACCAGGTTGAAGAAGCCGCCGGTCGAATTGCTGGATGACCACGAAGTTGATAAGACGCTGTCGGACGCGTTGGCGCAGGCGGTTTCCTGCCTGAAA
>JAJYAX010000242.1 GCA_021779275.1 Deltaproteobacteria bacterium
CAGGTTGTATTTGCTGTAGTCCTTGGTAACCACATGCTCTTCCAGTTGCGGATAGATTTCTGCGTAGGGCCAGGGGGCGATGGCCAGAAAAAAGGCCATATCCGGATTGTAATGCCTGGCCAGTTCCACGGTCTGGGCGATCGATTCAGGGGTATCGTCCGGCAGACCGAGAACCAGCGACGTCTCGGAAACGATGTCGGCCTCGTTGATCAGATCAATGGCCTGCTTGGACTGAGCCACCTGGGTATCCTTCTTGAACAGGTCGAGCGTCTCCTGTGTCCCGGCCTCGACTCCGACATAGATATGTTCCACGCCGGCCTTTTTGTACTTCCACATGATATCGGCATCGCGCAGGATATCGTCCACACGGGTTTCCATCAGCAGTTTGACCGGCACCTGCCGTTCAATCATCAGGTCGAGAATCCCCTCCCACCGTTCGCGGTCGAAGGTCGGCAGCTCGTCAGACAGCATGGCCACCTGTACGCCGTAGGTTTTTCCCAGCATCTCGATCTCGTTCACGACGTTTTCCGCGGAACGGGCACGCCAGGACTGCGCCCAGAATAGCTGCTGCGAACAGAACGAGCACTGCGATTTACAGCCGCGGGATGTTGATATAATTGCCAAGCGCGCATTCTTCTTGGCCCGATAGGTGTAGATGGGCCATTCAACCAGATCCCAGGCCGCGGGGAGATTGTCCAGATCGTGGATATAAGGGGCGTTAGGCGTAAGCACCACACCGGCGTTGCGCCAAAAGGCAAGTCCGTTGACAGCAGCCGGGTCAGCCTCGGCATTGAGACAGTCCAGCAGCGCGACCAGCGTCACCTCACCCTCGCCCCGAACGATGTAGTCCAGCGCATCATGCTCTTGAGGGAGGATTTCGTCATAGCAGAAGGTGCCATGGACATTCCCCAGGACGGTTACGACGGCGGGATTGATCTCTTTGGCAAGATTGCAGAGCTTCAGCGCTTCAACTATGGAGGCGGTATAGGCGGTGGTGGCGACTACATCCGGCTTGAATGACTCTATGCGCTTCTTGATGTCGGGCCACGTGTGCCAGAGTGACATGGCGTCATAGTAGTCAACTTCATAGCCGGCGGCACGCAGAGCACCCGCCATGTAGACAAAACCCACATTCAGCCACGTGCCGGCCGATTCTACAACGCCGGAATGATAGGGTGGGGTTATAAGCGCAACACGTTTAATGTCCATGGATACCCTCGCATACGGATGGTGCGCGTGCTGGAACCGGATTAATATTATCCTATAATTCTCGTATAGTCTGCAACTTTCTTGCGGGGTTATCAGCGAATCAACCAGACGGGCAAGCAACGGCAAACTTACACGTAAGTGCGAGTAACCACAGAGTGTTCCGGCAACCTTGGCCGGGTGTGCGAAACATATCAATTCCTGGCCATGCTGACTCCTTGACAACTTCAGATCAAACAGCTTATATAATTAATTAAAATCCGCGCGTTGCAAAACATATCTCGCTAAATTAACTGCCTTAAATGGAATCAGGAAATATGGCCCCTAAAAAACGCATCGGCGAGATAATGATAGAGCAGGGGCTGATCACTCAAGAACAGCTTGAGATCGGCATCCAGGAGCAGAAAAAAAGCGGTGAACTCCTGGGAGCGGTGCTGTTCAGCCTCGGCTTTATCAGCCAGAAAAACCTCTTCAAGCTTCTGACAATATCCAGCGCCAGCCAGGAAGAGACAGAGCTCAGAAAATACAACGCCGAAATTCCCCTTGAAATAGAAAACCTCGTCAAGCAGAGCAGCTCCCTGTTCCAGCGTGACGGCACCATCGGCAAGAAAGAGCTCGACTCGGCCTACTCGCCGCTGGTCAACCTGGTGGAAAAGATCGTGGTTGAAGGCGTCCAGCGCGGCGCCACCGACATACACATCAACCCGGATGTCAAGGGTGTGCGCGTCCGTTACCGCGTCGACGGCGTGCTGCAGCACAGCATGTTTCTTCCCAGCGAACTGCTGAATCCGATTGTTTCGCGCTTCAAGGTCATGGGGCAGATGAACATTGCCGAATCGCGCATCCCCCAGGATGGCAGCGCCGAGTTTCCGTACCGGAATCGTTTTCTTGATCTGCGTATCTCGACCTTCCCGATTCTGGGTGGTGAAAATGTCGTTATCCGGGTGCTGGACAAGAGTCAACTTCGCATCGGGCTCGAAAATCTGGGATTTTTTGAAGAAGATATCGAAAAACTGAATACCTCGATCCAGCTACCCTTTGGAATGATCCTGGTTACAGGACCGACCGGTTCCGGCAAGACGACCACGCTCTATTCCTGCCTCTCGATCATCAACACCGTCAGCCGCAACATATTTACGCTGGAAGATCCGGTAGAATACCAGCTCCCGCTGGCCCGCCAGTCACAGATCAATGTCAAGGCCGGCCTGACCTTTGCGACCGGACTGCGTTCGATCCTGCGGCAGGACCCGGATGTGATACTGGTCGGCGAGATGCGCGACGCCGAAACGGCCGAACTGGCCATTCGCGCCGCGCTGACCGGCCATCTTGTCTTCAGCACCATCCACACCAACGATGCCATTTCAAGCATCGCCCGTATCATGGATATCGGTATCGACCCGTTCCTGATATCCACCACCATCGATTCCATCGTTGCCCAGCGCCTGGTTCGCTCGTTGTGCGAGGAGTGCAAGGAGGTCTTACCCGCCTTCAGCTCGCAGTACAAGACACTCGGCATCGATCCGGCCGAGGGCAGCCTCTACAAATCCAAAGGCTGTCCGAGCTGCGATGGCTCCGGCTTCAAGGGGCGCACCGTCATATACGAGATCCTCAAGATATCGTCCAGGATCAGCGAAATGATCAACATCAAGGCCAGCCTTGAGGATGTACGTCGTCAGGCGATAAGCGAGGGTTTCCGTGAAATGCGCGAGGTCGCCCTGGAAAAGGTGCGCCGCGGCATCACCACCCTGGACGAAGTCAGTCATGCCACCAGGATAACGTTCTGATGGGTCTCTTTACCTACCGGGCAGTGGATGCCAATGCCGCCATTCGGGAAGGAGACCTGTCCGCACGGGACCAGGACCACCTCGAACGCCTCCTCTCCAGCCAGGGGATGACCCTTATCGAGGCAACGGAGGGCGGTTTCAGGGGCTTTACCCGCTTCGACGAGTTGCTGCAACCTCGCTTCAAGGACAAGGACCTCCTGGATTTCACTTATCTCCTCAAGCTGATCGTCGCCTCCGGCATTCCGCTGCTACAGGGCATCAACACCCTGATGAAGAGCAACTCCAACCGCAACATAGGCCAAGCCGCAAAACTGGTACACCAGGGGATTGATTCAGGGCTGGCTCTGTCGGATGTCATGCAGAACGTTCCGGGGATGTTTCCTCCCTACTATGTCCAGATGATCAGGGCCGGCGAGGCATCCGGGACCTTGGAGGGAAATCTCGATTTCCTGGTCAATTACCTCACCTGGCATAACGACTTCAAAAAAAGCGTCCGGGCCAGCCTGACCTATCCGGTTACCGTCCTCACGGTCCTCTGCACTCTGGTATTTATAATCTTCACCTTCGTCTTCCCCAAGATGCTGAAGACACTTACCGGGATGGGGGCGGAATTGCCACTCCCCACAAAGATTATGATCGGAATATCCGGTTTTCTGCGGAACTATTATCTGCTGGTGATCGTTGCGTTGATAGCGGGTTATATCGCTACCATGCTATTCAAACGCAGCCCGCAGGGGAGGCGTGTTATCGATGGTCTGCTGCTGAAGCTGCCGCTGATCGGCATGCTGATCAGCAAGATCAATATGTCGCGCTACTTCAAGATCGTGGCGACACTCCACGCCTCCGGAATCGCCGCCGACACGACCTTCGCCATCGGTGCTGAGGTTATCGGTAACAGCGTTATCTCGGGAAAAATGGCCTCCATCGCCAAAGCCATAGTTACCGGCGAGAGCATCTCGGAAGCCATGCGGCGTACCGGTTTCATCCAGCCCCTGGTTATCGACATGATGACCATTGCCGAGAAGACCGGCACCATGGAGATAACACTGACCCGCGCCAGTGATGTCCTGGACAAGGAAGTGCCCGAGACTATCAAGAAGGTCTTTGCCTATGTGGAACCGCTGACGATGATAGTTCTGGGCGGAATGGTACTGTTGCTGCTGCTGGCGGTATTCCTGCCGATCTACAATACGGTCGGGATGGTGAAGATACGATGAAGACCAAGGCTTTTACCTTGATAGAA
>JAJYAX010000243.1 GCA_021779275.1 Deltaproteobacteria bacterium
CGGCAAGGACGATCTCATCGACGCCGTCACCATCCAGATCACCGACCGCCATGGCCACCAGCTTCATGGAGATCGGAGCGCTCCTCCTTACTCCCTGAGAGGATACCTGCTTCCCGCCGTTCTCGGCCCCGACAATGCTTCCCCCGGAATAAAGTCCCGTCTTGTAGGGTCGCTCGGGATGAGGCGTCCGAAAGGCGGCCATCGGACCAGACGTCTCCATCGTCTGCTGCTTGCCGGTGTCTTTTTGAGCCACTGTCTCAACCTCCTGCGAGCCGGGAGCCCCCGCTACCTTGTCGCCTATGTCGACGGCAAGGCGATCAAGAGCGGGCAGAATCTTTTCTTCATTTTCGGCTGTCATGGTGAATTTCATCGGGCTTTTCGCGCCGGCGGCCGGATAGAAGATGAGATGCAGATCCAATCCGTCGGCCCTGGAGGAAAGGGCGCCTGTCACTATATAGCTGGCATGCAGACGGGCAAACAGAGCCGGGGGCGGCCCCTGTTTTTTCAAGCCATTTACCTCGGCCTTTACCTCGGCCGATTCCTTTGGCGAGAGGGAATCGTCCAAAATCCGGATACCGTCTTTGACGGCCAGACGGGTGGTCAGCATATTCCGCAGGCTCTCCTTCAGATATGAATATTTCCCCGCAGCACCGGCATCAAAAGGGAGTATAATTACGGCTGATGCTGTTTTTTTCTCGACAGCCTGCGCCGAGATGCTCCCAAAGGTTCCAAAAAAAACAAAAAGTATTGTTACAATAATCCGACCAGGCATGATATCTCCCAAATTGTTCAGTGATGATGCTATGGGGCATGAAACAGACACGTATTACCAACAAAGACCCACCGAGCCTACATATATATCAATCTCGGTCTGCTTGCAAGATTAGTCTCTCTTCTTTGCCAAACTCGCCCAGAAGAAAAAAGAAAACCCTTTCATTTTCCGTGTTCTTTTTTTCTTGACTTTCAAGACGAACAGATACAATATGTAATCAAGTAAAGTTTTTTGTACTTTTCATTACCGCCTGTCGCCTACGGAAAACCAAGGGCCAAAGGACAACTGGTAATCTCAGGTTTTTTCAAATATTGGTTATCTATGAAGAAATTACTTCTCCTCATCGCAGCCTCATGGTTGACCGGGTGGATCGTCCTTACGGGTTCGCCTTCTTCGGCTGCTGATCTCAATGATCACGAGCTGTATAAAATCGTCACCTATACCTTTAACAGCCACGGTCAGAGTACGGGCGTTGCTAAAGCAAGTCATTTTGAACCGCTTCTGATCACCAGTACAAAAGCGGACATTTTCTCAGGCCTGCCGAACCAGGGAGACCAGCTTCCCTATACCACGGGCAAGCAATTGGTCCAAAGTTTTGGGTTGGCGGCAGATTATCAGGCCACTCCGAGATTGACGTTTCATGGTGTCATCGGCGTGACCAAAAACGCGATGGATACAACAGTTAAGATGAATTTCGACTCCAGCTGGGAGGCGAATATCGGGGTTATGTACAAACTCTTCAACAATTTCTCCTATGAAATGCATTTCGGATTCATGGATGGCGGCGATCTTTTTAAAAACAGCGCCGCCTACAATAATGTGGAAAGCGTTGTCATGGTCAGCAACCAGATTTCCATGAGTTTTTAGTGCCTTAGGAATTGTTTGGTAAGAAACCCCCTGCCGGTATCCGGCAGGGGGTTTCTTTTTTTAGCGTCCGGCACCTTCCGGCGGATTCACATTGTCTACATGGTCTTCAGCAGCTTGGCAATGCTCTGCAGATCCTCCCAGGTTGCCTTCTTGAATTCCGGATTCCGCAAAAGAAAGGTTGGGTCATAGGTAGGAATAACAGGAATAGATTTTTGATCCGAGAGGGCAAAAGGGTAAAATTTTCCCCGCAGCTGCGACAGGGGCTGCGTGTTTTTCAGCAACGCCTTGGTGGCGGCTATCCCCATGGTACAGATAACCTCCGGGGACAGCGCGATGATCTGGCGCAACAGAAAAGAGAAGCAGGTATGGATATTCTCCGCTGACGGCTGACAGGTCAAAGGAACAGCACACTTAATGACATTGGTCACAAAGGCATCTTCGGGCGGGAGCCGGATGGCTGAGAGCATACGTAGGACCATGCCGTCCTCTTCCTGACCGAGGATGCCCCCCGTCGGTATGATCGCCCCTTCTTCTCCGGTAAGCCATCCACCCACAATAAGAAGTTTCGGATGTTCGCCCCCCTTTCCCGGAACGGACAACAGTCTTTTCGTATGCAGGACACAACCGCTACACGAACAGACCTCGTCTACGATATCGATCATCCTCTCGTCCGGGACATCCACCCCGGGTATGGTCCGTGCTTTCTCTCGCGGGACGGCGGCGCTCGCGGCGGGGAGAGCCGCCGACTCGAGAAAACGCGAAAGCGTCGCATCCGCAGGGTAGGCATCGATACCAATGGCCCCATGGTAATGAAGCAGCGAAGACACCGACTGCAGAAAATCAATCTGTTGTGCATCCATTTTCACCTTGCTCCAACCTTATTTTCATATTCCAGCCAAAATAACTACTATATCGTTTAAAATAAAATTATAATACCCTTTTTTCGATGCTGGAGAGCCGTTTGTTCTTTGAGCAGGCAGGCAATCAGCTGTCCTTGATCCAAAACGCCCTCCACCCGGACGGTCACTTCCCTCTACCTGGAGTTTTTATGAGATTCATTCTCTTGTTGGTCATTTTTACCTCCCTTTATATGGGGTATCTGGGTAAACCTGCGGTCATTGATTACGATGAGGGAGTCTACGCCGAGGTCTCCCGCGAGATGTTCACCCAGCATCAATATATTCTCCCCTCCCTGAACGGTGAGGGATTTTTTGAAAAACCGCCGCTGCTCTACTGGGGCCAGATGCTCGGCTACAGACTTTTCGGTATGACCTCGCTGGGAGCCCGGATCATCAATGCCCTGGCGGGTATCGCCACCATTCTTCTGGTCTTTCTGGCCGGCCGTAGACCTCTCGGTTCGGAGACAGCCTTCCGGGCGGCATTGATCCTTGGCTGCAGCCTTCTCTTTGTCTATCTGTCCCGTATCGCGATGACGGACATGCTGCTGACCTTTTTCTTTACGCTCTGTCTGTGCTGTTCCTGGTGGGGAGTCGAGCAGCATCTCCAACAAAAGCCCGGCGCCCCCTGGTTCTGGGCCGGCTGCGTCTTCGCCGGACTGGCGATGTTGACAAAAGGGGCCATCGGCGCGCTGTTTCCGTTTGTCACCGCCTTTTTCTATCTTCTTTCCATCGGCCGTCTCCCTCTTCTCTTCAAACGTTCATGGTTTATTCCCGGATCGCTGCTGCTTCTCGGCATCGGCTTTTCATGGTACCTGCTGCTTGGATTCACGCATCCGGAAGGTTTCGCCTTTATGAAAGACCTCTTCATAAAACACCATATCGAGCGCTTCACCACCCCGCTGGAGGGCCATTCCGGACCCATCTATTTTTATCTGGTCATCCTCCTGGTGGGATTCATGCCTTGGAGCGTTTTTGTCCCCTTGGCCGCCGTCCGCTGCCCCTACCGGGATTCGTCCAGCAGCCGGGTCCGGTTTCTCCGCCTTTTTATCCTGTTCTCTCTGGTCTCGCTGATTTTCTTCTCCATCGCCGCCACCAAACTGCCCAATTATATCCTGCCGGCCCTGCCAGGCATCGCCATGCTGACGGCAACACTTTTTGACGAAAAGGAGAAAAGAGGGAGATTGGCCTGGTCCATCGCGACCTACCTGGCGGCCCTCCTGATCCTGGGGCTGGGCATCCTGTTCCTGGCCGCTCCCCAGATCCTGGCCCACCTTCCCCTGATGCTCGGCAAATCGGCCTTGAAGGCCCCCGTCCTGGCCCAGCCCATTGACCTGGGCTATGTCCCTTATATTTCTGGACTGATCCTGACGGCCGCAGCCCTCTTTCTCCTGACCGCCAACCGGACGAAAACGACAGCCGCTTTCTTCGCCGTCCTCTCCGGCACGGCACTGGTCGTCACCGGAGTCCTTTTCCTTATTATTTTACCCACCTATGATGGATTGATCAATCAGCCTCTCGTCCATCTCGCCCAGCAGGCCGCAGGCCGTACCCCTCCGGACGGCAAGATTGTCATGTTCCAGGTCTCCAGCCGGCCCAGTGTGAATTTCTACGCCCAGCGCCGGACCATCAACTGCGGCATGAATTCACTCGACGCCCTCCGCCAGG
>JAJYAX010000244.1 GCA_021779275.1 Deltaproteobacteria bacterium
CATACATGGCCGCACCCTCGCCGGGAAGTTTCGGCGCCCACATCCAGTTGGCGGAGCATTTTACCTGCCCCAGATCTTCAATCCTGGCCCAGACCAGATTGGTCAGGGCCTCGCCGACCGCCATCCTGGCCCCTGCGGCCGGATTGACAAGCATCTTGATGGGTTGCTCACCAAGAGCAGTCGCCACTCCGGTGAGTCCGAAATGCGACTGGGCCACAATGGCGACATCGCCCACCGTCAGCTGCAGGGGGCCGCAGCACTGTTGCTGGGCAATCAGTCCCGTCACCGCCCGATCCACCTTATTGGTCAGGAAACGTTTCGATCCCACCGAAACCAGCCGCAAGACATCGTGAAGGGCATCCCGAACCGTCACATCTTCCGGCAGGGTCAAGGCGGAGAGGCCGGGGACGACATGCCGGTCGTGGAAGCTCTTGCGCGGGATATTCCCCAGCAGAGCGTCGAGGGCGATATCCACCGGCGTGCTCCCGTCCTGACTGTCATGCACGACAAAACGCAGATCTCCGGTCACCTCACCCAGGACCTCGCAGGCGACCTTCTCCCGCAGGCAGATGTTCCTGAAGGCCTCGATATTTTCAGCTCTGATCAAAAATCCGGTCCGCTCCTGGTATTCGGCCACATAGATCTCCAAGACCGACATGGTAGGATCGCCGACCCGGATATTCCTGATCTCCACCCGGCCGCCGGATTTCTCCACCAGCTCCTTCAAGACATTGGCCGGCCCGCCGGCGCCCTGATCGTGAATGACGTCGATGAGTGTCCTGCCGCCCATCTCATTGCAGGCCCGGATGACGCGGTTCATCTTCTGTTCCATCTCCGCGTCACCCCGCTGGACCGCATTGAAATCCAGGTCCGAGGCGTTTTCGCCCTGGAGCATACTGGAGGCGGCCCCGCCCCCGAAGCCAACCCGGTAGGCCGGACCGCCCACCTGGACGATGAGCATCCCCTTTTCCGCTTCGGCCTTCTCCGTATGCCGGGAGTCAATCTGGCCGATTCCTCCGGTAAACATGATCGGCTTCAGAAAGCCCCAGCGCTCACCGCCGCCCACCTGCATGTCGAAGGACCGGGTAAAGCCCTGGATCAAGGGCTCACCGAATTTATTGCCGTAATCCGAGGCGCCGTTACTGGCCTCGATCTCAATCTCCAGGGCCGAGGCGAGATTGTTCGGACAGGGATGCCGCCTCTCCCAGCTCAGTTCATAATCGGGTATGTGGAGGTTGCCGACACAATAGCCGGCGGTGCCCGCCATGACGAAGGCTCCCTTCCCGGTCCCCTGCACATCCCGGATCCGGCCGCCCGTCCCGGTTTCCGCTCCGGGAAAAGGCGCCACACCGGTGGGAAAGTTATGGGTTTCCGCCGTCAGCAGGAGGTGATAATGCACATCCGCCTCCTTGAGCGATGACGGCTCACCCGGACTTTCGGGGAGAAGTGTGTTGATTGCATACCCTTCTATGACGCTGGAGTTGTCCTTGAAGGCAATGAGCGATCCCTTGGGATGTGCATTCAGGGTGTCGGTGACCAGGTCGAAGAGGGTCTTTTTCTTCTCATCGCCGTCAATTATCTGTTTCCCTTTAAAAAAACCATGACGGGAATGCTCGGAATTGGCATTGTTGAGATCCATGATCTCGACAATGGTGGGGTTGCGCCGATGCTTTTTGACAAAGTAATCATAATAGAAATTCCGGTCCCAGGTATCCATCGAGATCCCGGGGATATCGGCCAGGGCATCCGGGCCCTTTCCTTTCAGGTCCACCTCATAGACCGGTTCCGGCACAATCCCCGTCTCGAAGGTGGTCAGCGGCCCGGGATAATGGCATTCCGTCATCCGGTCATGATGGGCCTTGATGAATTCCCGCAGATCTTGGCCGTCCGGCGCCAGATACCGGCGTGACCGTTCCACCCTGCTGATGCAGTCAAGCCCCGTCGCTCGGCAGATAGAGACCATGTTGGATGACCAGGCGGTGGCAAAGTTAAGCCGCGGCCCCACTTCCACCACCCGAGCTCCTGCGAAGACAGAGGAGAGAGAAACGGTTTCAATCAGAAAGCCATCCGCCAGAATAAGCCGCAAACACTCCATTTCCCCGGGGGTAAGGGGTCGAGAAGACTCAACGTTGAAACAATATTCCCTGTTGGCGTCAATCTTTCTGAAGAGCTGTACAACTGTCAATCCCATAGCCTGTTCCTTTTAAGTATCAAACTGTTGCATCAGATAAGCCCGCAAATCGCACTTCCTGACATCAAAGGTGGATAATTGTTTTACGCGTGTTTTCCGTGGCGCCGATCCGCTGACCGGCGCATTAAACCACAAACTCCTTTTCCCGTAAAGTAGCCGTCATGGAAATTTCCGCGCCCGGCGCCGCCTCCCGGGAATGAGAGGAGAGATGGTCATGCTGCGTGACAGCCCCTGAACAATGCTCACCCCCAGCGTCCGCTCAGACAGAGGCTCTCCACCTGGGGACCGACCTTGCTCCAGTCAACACAGGGGCGCTTAAATCCTTTAGGATGGATAAGCGGGCAACCGAAGGCGGAATCGTCGATATAGAGGTGGGCATAGACCTTCGGACTCGTTGTCCAGGTCTTTTGGGCCGGATTCTCGTTCACAGCGAAGAGGACAACACCGTTGCCCTCCAGATAGGCGACTGCATCGGACAGGGCCGTCGTGAACATCTCGCTATTGGACCGCATCGTAAACAAGATGATCTTCGCTCCATACCCATTCAATCTTTTCAGCCATTTCAGCGCTCCGGGAACGGGTTCTCCCATATCCGGAAAGCAATGATCCACTATCGTTCCATCAAAATCCACACCTACAAACATGAGAACCCCAATCTGCTCAAAACTTTAAATTTTTCCCGCTTACCCGTGCAAGCCTATCTGAAAATGCCCTGCAAAGGACAATAAGAACCCGAATTTACACTCAGTTCTGCAGGCGTCCACGGCTGGTATGATTTCTGTTGTTTTTCCGCCCCCGCCCGTGTATTACAGGATGGACCCTTCGGCCATCAGCCACACTTACAAGGTAAACCGATCAACCCTTTTCGATACCCTTCATATGCCAGGTCATTCATATCATTCTCTCCTTCCCGAGTCCCTTCTCTCTATCTACTATATTGAGGGGAAAATACCACCTCAACAGAGGTTTCCGGCCGATAGTTTTCTCGGCGACTGGGAAGAAGACGGTTTTTCCTTCCTCTTTTTTCGTTGTCCCGCTCCAGAACTTGTGGAAGATATCGTCAGGATCAATCCGGGACTGCGCCTTCTCGACACCTATGAGATGACCTATGAGCAATGGCAGGGGGGCCGGATCGAACCCATCCACATCGGCCCGTACCTCCTGACCCCACCCTGGATCGAGGCCACCCCCGAACCCGACACCCGGAGCATCATCCTGGATCCGGGAGTTGTCTTCGGGAACGGCGCCCACCCGACGACCCGGGACTGTCTGGAGGCCATTGACCTCGTCTGCACCGGAAAAAAAGTTCATAGCATGCTCGACCTGGGGACAGGGACCGGCATCCTGGCCCTGGCCGCCGTCAAGTCGGGATGCAAGAAGGCCCTGGCCGTTGATTTCAATTATCTCGCCGCCCGGACCGCCCGGACAAATGTCCACCTGAACGACATGGAGGGAAACATCATGGTCATTCAAGGCCGGGCCGAAGACTTCACCGCCTTTCCCTCTGATCTGCTGGTCGCCAACATCCACTATGAGGTCATGAAGGACCTCGTCCGCACCCCCGGATTTCTCCGTCAGAAATGGTTTCTCCTCTCCGGCCTGTTACGGAGCGAGGCCAGGAAAATAATCAGCTTCCTCGCAAGCCAGCCGGTTATCCTCGTCAAACAGTGGAATAAGGACGGTATCTGGACGACCATTCTGGGAATCACCCGCAACGAATAAGATCCCCATACGCTGCTCATTCTTCCTGGCGGCCGGCATCCTTCCCCTCGATCTTTTCAATCCCGGCGATCTCCGCCCGGCGTAGGCTGATTACCATTCCTTTACTATCGGTAATGATAACCGAGTCTTTATCCACTTCAACCGTAACCGCTCGCAGCTTTCGCCCGTTCACCAGATATACCCGGTAAAAGCCATCTCCCCCGGCCCTCAGAATGGTTGCGTCCTCCACCTTTTTCTTTTTTTTGGTCAGCAGCTCCAGATAGGCCCGCTCAATTTCTTTTTC
>JAJYAX010000245.1 GCA_021779275.1 Deltaproteobacteria bacterium
CACGAAAAGGGCGTAGAGATTTTTCAAAAGAGCGGCAAAGGGCTTGCGCAGGGCCGGTTCCAGCTCCAAGCCAAAGGCGACCTGATTCAGATGGTATCCCTTAATCCCGGTCAGGGGATTTACAGAGACCTTGATGATTCTCTCCGGGGTCTTTTCGGCCACCTCTTCAATGTTCATACCCCCGTCCTGACTGGCGACAATGGTGATGGTTGCGGTCTCGCGATCCGGTATGATGGAGAGGTAGAGTTCCTTTTTGATGTTGACGCCTTGTTCCACAAGGACCTTGCTGACCTTCTTGCCCACAGAGCCGGTCTGTTTGGTGACAAGAGACATCCCCAGGATGGCGTCCGCGGCCTCAACCACCTCCTGGGCGGTTTTGGCCACGCGGACACCGCCGCCCTTACCTCGTCCCCCCGCATGTACCTGGGCCTTTACCGCCACGGGCAGGCCAAGCTGCGCTGCTATCTTTGCCGCTTCTTCGGAATTTGTGCTGACGTTGCCGTTCGGCACCGGGACATTGTATTGGCGAAAGAGCCCTTTTGCCTGGTATTCATGGATCTTCATAAATCTTTCCTGTTTCGGGGGGCCGGAATGATTGCATCCGGCCCCCCAGAGAGTGTTGATTGTTCCGTCAACCGTCCAAGGACCGTTGACGTACTCCTATCCTATTTCTTCGGAAATCCCATACCCGAAAGGGTGGTGGTGATTTCATCAATGATGGTCGGATCGTCGATGGTTGACGGGACCTTGAATTCCTTGCCGTTGGCGATGGAGCGCATGGTGCCGCGCAGGATCTTGCCGGAACGCGTCTTCGGGAGCCGGACAACATTGGTGACCTCCCGGAAGCAGGCCACGGCGCCGAGCTGATCGCGGACCATCTGCACCAGCTCCTTGGCGATGACTGCAGGATCCTTGGTGACCCCTGCCTTCAGGACAAACATTCCCAGCGGCACCTCGCCCTTTAAATTATCGTTGGTGCCGAGTACGGCGCATTCGGCCACATCGGGATGGTTGGCAATAATCTCTTCCATGGCGCCGGTTGAGAGACGATGGCCGGCGACGTTGATGACATCGTCCATTCGGCCCATGACATAGACATAGCCGTCGGCATCGATATACCCGCCGTCGCTGGTGTCGTAGTAGCCCGGGAAGGTGGACATATAGGCCTTGACGAAGCGGTCGTCGGCTTTCCAGAGTGTAACCAGATTGCCCGGAGGCAGCGGCAATTTGGCGACGATGCTGCCTTCGCTGCCCGCAGGAAGTTCAACACCCTCGTTGTTGACGATCTTAAGATTGTATCCGGGACAGGGTCTGGTCGGTGAACCCGGTTTGATCGGCAAGAGCTCGATACCGCGGCAGTTGGCGGCGATGGCCCAGCCTGTTTCGGTCTGCCACCAGTGATCGATGACCGGCACCTTGATCATGTTGGTGGCCCAGTGATAGGTATCCGGGTCGAGACGTTCGCCTGCCAGATAAAGGCATTCGAATTTGGAAATATCGTACTTTTTGAAGAAGACACCGTTGGGGTCTTCTTTTTTGATGGCCCTGAAGGCCGTCGGAGCCGTAAAGAGGCTCTTGACCCCATGCTCTGAGATAACGCGCCAGAAGGCGCCGGCATCGGGGGTGCCGACCGGTTTACCCTCATAGAAGACCGTGGTGGCCCCTTTGATCAGCGGACCGTAGACGATATAGGAATGGCCGACGACCCAGCCGACATCGGAGGCTGACCACCAAACATCGCCTGCGTCGATATTGTAGATAGCCTTCATGCTCCAATGCAGGGCCACGGCATGACCGCCGTTGTCCCTGAGTACGCCCTTGGGCATGCCGGTGGTGCCGGAGGTGTAAAGGATATAGAGCGGGTCAGTTGCATCCAGCTGCACACAGTCCGCCGGTTTACTGGCTGCGACCAGTTCATTCCAGTCGACATCGAAACCGGCCTTCATCTCGGCCTTGACGATATCCCTCTGGAAGAGAACGCATTTTCCCGGTTTGTGAGCGGAGAGTTCAATGGCTTTGTCGACAAGGGGTTTGTAGGCCAGAACCTTTTTACCCTCAACGGCGCCCGAGGCGGTGATGATGAGTTTCGGTTCAGCATGATCGATCCGGACCGCCAGCTCATTGGCGGCGAATCCGCCGAATACCACTGAGTGGATAGCCCCGATCCTGGCGCAGGCCAGCATGGCGATGGCCGCCTCGGGGATCATCGGCATGTAGATAATTGCGGTATCCCCTTTTTTCAGACCCAGGCTCTGCAGGCCGCCTGCAAAAACCGATACTTTTTCCAGGAGTTCCTTGTAGGTGATTTTCTTGATGGTGTTGGTTACAGGACTGTCGTAAATAATTGCAACTTGACTGCCGCGGCCATTTTTTACATGGCGGTCAATGGCGTTATAACAGGTATTCATTTTCCCGCCGGGAAACCAGCGATAAAAAGGAGGGTTTGAAGAATCCAGGACTTTGTCGCATTCTTTGTACCAGTCAAGGCCTTTTGCGGCCTCGGCCCAAAATTCTTCTGGTTTATCAACACTACGGGAAAATACAGCATCAAAATTAGTCATAGCTTGTCCTCATTTGGTCTGATATTTAATCCACTTGTCCCATCCACCTGTCTGGGTCCCTCCAAGGCTTATACTGTAAACCATGTAAATCTTCAAGGGAATTCATTTAACATTGTTACTGTTATCCATCCTCCCAGACAAACCTGAACATAACATTTGTAATAAATAAATACATATATACAACTTGTTATGCTCTCTATCTGCCGATAAACTAAAATCCCATGATGTGGCATGGTGAAATTTTGTTATGGCATATTGCGTATCGTAACTTATTGAATATAAACAAATAAAAAAACAATCATCGAGGAGCTGTAATTGACGAAAGAACATTGTTACCGTGTTTGTATTGACTGTTTTATGAAAACGTTTTTTCTTTGTCAAGAAAAAAATATGGAAATACGATTTTCGTTCGTGATTCGGAAGGGGCGGGAATTATATATATCAATATAAACGGCATGATACGCTGATGCTCAGTTTTTTGTGTCTTGGCGGAGCCGGAGAGATGATCCTGGCTGAATGGAACAGGAGGTATATTTGCCTCAGGATTTAAATGGAATCCTGTTCTGCGGAAAAGGCGAAGAGATAAGGGGAGGAATATGTTGGGCGCAGGCGGTAGTATTGGTCATTCCTCCCTGCCAGACTGTGTCTGCTGAAAAAAGGAAAAAGATAAGGAACCGATGAAGCCCTCTGGACAGAAAAAGGGAAGTGACGTGGGGAGGTTTTTCAGGATAACCTTCCCACGATACGGGGCGAAGAGGCGGAAACTGAGGACGCCTCTGATCAGGAGCCGGGATGATCTGGCTCACATCGGAGAAAAACCGTCTGGATCTTCATGCCGAAGTCATAGGCGGCGGTCTCCGACCAGCTTTTATAGCCGAAGCCGATCATGGCGCCGCCGGCTTCCCAGTCCTTATAACCGAATTTCCAGCCCAGCCATTCCTTGCCGAAGCCATATTCATGCGCAGGGCCGTAGGATAAAAACTGAAAGTCACCCGCCCCCTTTCCCGGGACCTTCCTGCTCATGCCGACCAGAATAAGATCCGCGCCCTTATCCCTGGCGAACTCGGTGATCCGTTCACCGATCCCGGCCCCGGTCGCTCCTGCCGGCGTATGGACAATGACATGGGCGAAGACCCTGCACTGGGCGGGAACATCCTTTTCCTGGAAGGTTACCCTAGCCTGGCTGGTGGCGGGAAGGCGAATTCCAGAATAGGCAGCCGGTTTTGAAGCACATCCGGCCAACAGAAGAAGAATCAATGAGAAGAATGGAAAAAGTAATCGTCTGAGCATGTTGAACCTGAGGTGAAGGAAGAGTGTCTGCAACAAATGTTCTCCATTTTTACCGTATCACGCAGGAGAACGCAAAAGGAATTTCTCTTTTTTCCAAGCGAACTAAAAGATCAGCTCCTTGAAATAGGTGATGGAGGGGAACTCCAAGGAAAAATTTGCCGGCAGGCGTGAGCTTGGTCTGGCCACATGGATCAGATGGCCAATGCCTGCCTGTCTTGCCGACCGCAGGACCTTTTGGGTATCATCGGCAAGCAGGGTCCGATTTTTATCAAAGCCCAGCATTTTTTCCAGATTTTCCCAAAACAGGGGGTGTTCCTTCGCCTCTC
>JAJYAX010000246.1 GCA_021779275.1 Deltaproteobacteria bacterium
GACTCGTTTTCCAAAAACAAAATAACGTCGCCTACAAGCCGGTTCAGATCAATCTCTTCGACCACAGCATCCGTACGGCGGGCAAATCCCAGCAACCGGTGGGTAATATTCTTGCATCTGAGAACACTGTCATTGATAACAGTGAGTGACTTCAAAATGTTATCTCTATACTGGAAGGATGGCGTAAATTCCAGGTAGTCACCGATCAGACCCGATTTTTGATTAATAATCGCCAGGGGATTATTGATCTCATGGGCCACACCGGCTGCCAAACGGCCGATGGAGGCAAGCTTATTGGAATGCTCCGCCTCCGCCAGCAGGTTATGCCGTTTTTCTTCGGATTCCCGTATCCTCGTGGTCAGGATGTTGACCAGCTGGGTGATGACAAGAAAGACAGTGATACTGCAGCCCAGAAAGATGAACAGCAGACGCTGTTTGAACGATGTCCATTCTTCCTTGTGGACATAATCCTGTTCGGCCAGGACCAAGGTCCACGCTGGCGTATTTTTCAGGGGGGCGCTGGCGCGAAGCGTGGCTGTGTTCAGTCCCTCCGTGTGGATGGAAGGAGCATCGGGGGCAAAAGCGTAGGTTGACAGAACCGGCCCATAGGAACTGGATGCGGTCTGCAACTGACCTTCACTGTTGATAATAAACATATCGTACGTGGCTTTTGTCTTGATGGTGGAGACGATTTTCTGCAGAGTGTCGGCGTTGATAGTCGCCCGGAGGACCCAGTAATCATTGGTATCCGGGATTTTTTTCCTGACTGCGATGACGAAATGCGGGATCTGGCGATAACCAAGATAGACATTACTGATGTAGACGGTCTTGGTCATCACCTCGGTGAACCATTCCTGGCTCTTGTAATTTTTTCCTTCCAGGTCATAGGGTCCGGAATAGGAACGCTGGACGCCCGACGAATCAATAACCCCCAGATCGACAAAATCGCCGTATTGCTCCTTCAACCGATTAAAGACGATTTTCAGGGCCTTTTCATCCAGAAGAGCGAAATAACGGTCTTCAGCGGCAATGAACCGGACGATAGACTGCAGATTCTCGACAAAGGCCTCGACGGTCTGCTGCGCGCCATCCAGCCGCCAATGCAGCTGATCGTATTCTTCGGCGTGCAGAAGATCCCGGTACTGAAAATAACCCAGTCCCGCGGTAATGGTCACCGGAACCATGGAAATCGCCACCATAATGCCGAAAAGGGTGCGCTTGAAATACCCGTAACTCTTTTCCCTGTAGACCTCATTGCCTAATTTGTCCGGGTCCATGGGTAATAAATGCGCCAGCCAGGGTATGATTCGTTTCATACGGGATCTTCCTTATCCGGGAGAGACGGCAAGATGGCGCCCGCGGAGAGTTTGCCGCGGCCGGCCAGATGCAGAGCGGTCAGATAATCTCCAATGACCGAATCCAGGACGTTGATCTGTTTCCAGACCAGAAATTTATAGTGCCGTTCCTCGATCCCGCCGCAGATGACCGTCGTGATATTTTCCTTGATGATCAGGTTGCAAAGCTCTTCGGCGGAAGGCCGGGACATGATAATGGTCCGGGGCTCATCGACCACCTGATATCCATCATGGTGGGCAATGAGAACCTCCGGCGCCAGATCGAATCGCTGGGCCACGGAATTGGCATGGATGGTGATCAAAATTTTCATGAAAATCCCTACGTGAGACTGTGATAAACCGGATCAGGAAAGATTATGCAAACTCAGTTTGCGCCACAGGGTTGTGCGTCCCCACCCTAACTCCTTGGCCGCCTTCGAGCGGTTTCCATGGACCTTCATCAAGGCCTGGACAATCATATCCTTCTCTATGGCCAGCCAATCCTTCTCAGGAGACCCGGTCTGCTGCGAGGAGGCGGACGAGGGCGGGATCCTGGAGGTTTGATCCTGAGCGGGGACGGGCGGCGTTGATGGGTCAAACAGATATTTCGGCAAATGCTCCGTCCTGATCTTGTCGTCCTGACAGAGGTTGGCGCAATACTCAACGATGTTGCGGAGCTCACGGATATTGCCGGGATAATTGTAGGAGGTGAGCAGATCTATACTCCTGGCGGTGAAGCCGTTGATCTTTTTATCCAGCCTCTTGGTAAATTCTCTTAAAAAATGGTCCAGGAGAAAACGGATATCACCGTCCCGCTCCCGGAGCGGCGGCAGATGCATATGCAGCACATTCAGACGATAGAAGAGATCCTCCCGGAAATTCCCCTGTTCCACCTCCTCCCGGAGCGATCTATGCGTCGCGGCGATGATTCTGACATCCACCTTGACCTTTTTGTCGCCACCGACCGGAAAAAATTCCCGATCATCCAGGACCGACAGCAATTTCACCTGCAAAGGAAGAGGCATGTCACCGATTTCAGTAAGAAATATGGTGCCATCCTGGGCCAGCTTGAACATCCCGGGCTTATCCTTGACCGCCCCGGTAAAGGCGCCTTTGATGTGCCCAAAGAGTTCGGATTCAAGGAGCGACTCGGGCAAGGCGCCGCAATTGATCTTTATAAAGGGATGGCGTCCCCGTTTTGAGGTCTTGTGGATGGCCTCGGCTATCTTGTCCTTGCCGGTCCCGGTCTCACCGGTAATCAGGATCGAGGCATCGGTCCGGGCCATCAGCGGCATCAACTCGAAAACTTCCTGCATTTTCAGGCTATGTCCGAGAATCTCCGTTGAGTCATCGGGAAAACCCTGAGTACTGATTACCGACGGCAGTGAGGAGATATCCTCAAGGACCACGATCAGACCGATGATCCGGTCAAGATGATCGCGCAAAGGCGAGATGGTGAACTGGATGATGATCCTCCGCCGGCCCCGATTGATAATATCCCCTTCCAATACCACAGGTTCTCCGGTGGTCAGGACCTGCTGAAAGATCTGCCCCCGGTTTCCCAGGTTGCTGCGAATGATCGAATCCCCGTAAATCCCCCGGGTATCCACGGAGGAATACCCGGTGAGCCCCTCCAGAAACCGGTTCATTGTCACCAGCCGGAGGTCATTATCCAATATGGCGACACCATGCGGAAAGCCATCCAGGATGTCGGCGATATTATAGCCTTCTCCAGAGAGAAGGCTGTCATTCATTGGTTGATCCACAGTCATTCAGGTATACTTTTCCTCTGATTGTCCGCCCCTACACGGTCGGACGTTGTACGGTCTCACCGTGTTTAACATTGTTTCATAACGTTCACTATTTTTTAACAAAATCCGAATATTCTGTCAAGCGAATTTGGCCCGGCGGATACTTCTTAGACCCGAAGAGGCCTCCTTCCATCCCCGCAGCAAGACAAAAAGTCCGCAGTCGGAACATTATGAATCATAATGGAAGGCACAGGCCAAGCCGGGCGGGCGGTGAACGCTCGCCATTATCAGCCAGGGGTGAATATTACCACGTAGAGCCAAGGGATTAGGCAGAATATACCAACATACTCTCAAGTGGCATGCGTTTTGCTATATTTTTAATGATTTATACTATTCCTGCCGGGCGCCGTGAATTTTCCCATTTCCAGTTCTCTGGCTATACTATCTGTACCACTGTGAGGGAGAGAAAAATGGTGGAAGAATTGCAAGCGAAGGTCCTCCTTGTGGATGACGAAGAAGATTTCCTGACGATGCTTTCCGAACGACTCAAGGTAAGAGGATTGATGGTTACTACCGTCACCCGGGGTGAGGATGCAGTCGATGAGATCGACAACCAGAAATTCGATCTCATCGTTCTTGATCTTTCGATGCCGGGTATAGACGGTCTTGAAACACTGAAACGGATCAAGGCAAAACAACCTGACGCCGAGATCATCATGCTCACAGGCCAAGGTACTATTAAAACCAGTATGGAGGCAATGAAGCTCGGGGCGGAAGATTTTATGGAAAAACCGGTCGATATAGCCCAGTTAATGGACCGGATCAGTGATGCCAAAGACAATCGGATGCTTGCCATGAAGAATAAAAGCTCCAAGGATATTGAGAAGATCTTGCTTTCAAAAGACAGATAAAACCTCGCTCACCTCCGGGAGGAGCACCTTGGGCAAAAAAAGAAAAATAAAGGTGTTGGTTGTAGACAGCGAGGAGGAATTCGCCTCCACGCTGACGGAACGCCTGCGGCTTTGCCACATCGAGGTCGAGAGTGTCTTTTCCGGAGAGGAGGCTCTGACAATCATCCCCCGTTTCA
>JAJYAX010000247.1 GCA_021779275.1 Deltaproteobacteria bacterium
GGGCGCCGGTCCCGGGGATGGTCGGTATGCCCAGCGAGTTGGCGACCCTTTTGGTGTTGATCTTGTCGCCCAGGTCCCTGATGACCTCCCAGTTGGGACCGATGAAGGTCAGGGCCCGGTCGCGGATCGTTACCCGTCTGGCAAAACGGTAATCCTCCGAGAAAAAGCCGTAGCCGGGGTGGATGGCCGTGCAGTGCGTATGGTCGGCCACCGCCAGGATATCGTTGGGGTCGGTGTAACTGGTGATCCGCCAGGCATTCTGGCCCTCGCCGCTTGTGATGTTGCGCCGGACATGTTCCGAATCCCGGTCGGGCTCTGTGTAGACCACGGCATAATCAAGGCCGAGATCCTTGCAGGCATCCATGATCCGAATGGCGATTTCGCCCCGATTTGCTATGAGAACCTTTCCTTCCAAGCTGTTCCTCGCTGTTAATTTTCTCTTTATTCCTGACGGATGTTCCATACTGAGCTGTCATCTGGAAAAGTACCGGGACTGCTCTTAAACCTTACTACTATAGTAGAACCATGGATATTAGCAAAGCAAAATAATTTTCCGTCTTGTAATTGCCGGTTTTTATGGTAGAATTTGAACAAGACCAGAGTGACTGAAACACGCGGCCAGGAGGGAGGACACGGATGATGGCGTTCAGTGTCCTTGCAATTTCCGGCAGGTATCCTTAGATTTTAAGAAATTTTCATACCAGACCTGAGTCTAACGCCAACAACCTACCTGTAGAGTTGCGCAACGAGAATGAATATGGAAGACGAACAACCCGAAGCGCCCGAACCGGCTGTGAAAAAAGGGATCATGCGGCGGATCCTGAACCGGCTGTCGCTGGACCGGTCGCCGGAGACCACCGAGGCCTTGGAACATGAGATCCAGGAACTCCTTGAGGAGGGGGAAGAACATGGCCTGATCACGAGTCTCGAAGAGAAGATGATCAACTCCATCTTCGATTTCCGGGATACGCTGGCAGTCGAGATCATGACCCCGGCAGCCGAGATCATAAGCTTCGAGGCCTCCGTCAGCGTCGGTGAGCTGGTGGCGGCGGTCATAGAAGAGGGGTTCACCCGGATGCCGATCTTCCGGGGGAATACGGACAGAATCATCGGCATCCTCCATGTGAAGGACCTGCTGAAGATCTGCACCAGGCAGGAAGCGGGAGACATTTCCCTGGAAGACTACCTGAAACCGGCGCATTTTATCCCCGAGAACAAACCCGTGGTTGACCTTCTGAAGGATTTCAAGAAACGGAAGACCCATATGGCCCTGGTCACCGATGAATTCGGCACGGTCCGGGGCCTGATCACCCTTGAAGATGTGGTCGAAGAGATTGTCGGCGAGATTGACGATGAATATGATACCGACGAAAACACCATCGAAGAGATCAATGAGGATACCATCGTCGTGCATGCCCGGATTGACGTGGAAGAGGTGGAGGAGCGATTCAAGGTGAGCCTGCCGGACGGGCCCTATGAATCCATTGGCGGGCTGATGATCCACGCCCTGGGCCGCCTGGCCGTGGCCGGCGACGCCCTGGAGGTCGAAAACCTCCGATTCGTGGTCAAGGGGGCGAGCAAACGGCACATTAAGATGGTCGAGATAAGTCGGCTGCCGGGAGAGGGAAAATAAGCATGTTCAAACTTCCCGCCCGGCAATCGGTGCTGCCGGCGCTCCTCTCCGGCGGTCTTCTGTGCCTCGGTCTGCCCGGAACCGGCGGGCTCTGGCCCCTCCTCTTTGTCGCTCTTGCGCCGCTCCTGACGGCCCTGCGGACGGCCAGGCCTGCGCAGGCGGCCCGGCTGGGCCTGCTCACCGGGCTTGTCCATTATCTCTCCCTTCTCTACTGGATCGTGATTGTGATGGGCAGGTACGGGAAGCTGCCCTGGTACATCTCCTATACGACCCTGTTTCTTCTGGCCCTGGTCCTGAGCTTGTTTGTGGTGGTCTTTGCCCTTGGCGCCCGCCGGCTCCTGGCCGACTCGCCGCCTCTTCTGGCCCTCTGGGCCCTGCCCAGCCTCTGGGTGGGCCTGGACTGGATCCGGTCCTTTCTGTTCTCCGGGTTTCCGTGGATGGATCTCGGCTATGGCTTGTGGCATGTCCCCCGGCTGATCCAGGTCTCCGATATTACAGGGCACTACGGGATCACCTTCCTGCTGCTGCTGAGCAATACCCTGGTGGCGCTCGCCCTGACGGACAGGGCGAAGACCGCCCGGTGGCCGGTCCTTACCCCGGTGGTCCTGCTGCTGGTCTGCGTCGCCGGCTACTCCGCTTGGCGCTGGCAGTCTCTGGAAGAATGGATGAGAACCGCCGAGACCATGCCCGTCGGGGTGGTCCAGGGCAATGTCGAGCAGGATAAGAAATGGCTGCCTGAGGAACGGGAGAAAACGGTCATGGGCTATATCGGCCAGACGGTCTCGCTCTTCCCCGGGAAAAAGCCGGCCCTGGTGGTCTGGCCGGAATCGGCCCTGCCCTTTTTTCCCGAGGGTAATCCGCTGCTGGCCCCGCTACGGTCTCTGACTACCAGGAACCGGATCGCCCTGCTCACCGGCGCGCCCTGGTATACGGTCGTTGACCGGCAGGAAAGAAAATACCGCTACTACAACAGCGCCCTGCTGATCAACTCCGAGGGAAATTTCGGCGGGCAGTATTTTAAGACGCATCTGGTGCCCTTCGGCGAGTATGTGCCGCTGAAGAAGTACCTGCCCTTTATCGCGCCAATAGTGCAGACGGTGGGGGATTTCACCCCGGGGACCGTCGAAAACCCCATTGTGTACCAGCAGGCCAGGATCGGCGTACTGCTCTGTTATGAAAGCATCTTCCCCGATATTGCCGAAAAATGGGTGCGGGCGGGGGCGAATATCCTGATTAATTTGACCAATGACGCCTGGTATGGTAAATCCAGTGCCCCGGAGCAGAGTTTCGCGATGACGGTCTTTCGCGCCGTCGAAAACAGGCGGAGCGTGGTTCGGGCCGCCAATACCGGCATCTCCGGCTTTATCGATCCGCTGGGACGGGTCCGGATGCGGTCGGAGATCTTCGTGCCCTGGCAGGCCGTGGACGATGTGGTCCTGCGTGAGGAGGCGCCTTTCCTTGTCCGTTACGGGTATCTCTTTGCGCCGGGCTGCCTTTTATTCGGGGTCACCAGCCTGCTGCTTGGCCGGGTCTTGCGACGACGGCGAAAGGCGGGTTTCGCTCCCGAAGGCCCGTGACCTGCGCCGCGCAAAGACCCTGACACTCCGGGTGTGTTTTTCCTGTTAACGAAACGGGGAAAACACGGTATAAGACAGATACAAAACGAGATGTCTGCGGAATCAACCGCGGATACCCCAAAATTGAACAGCAGTGAGGATAGTGATGTCAACAGATACCGGCTCAGCCGTCTCCAAACAGAAATTGCAGAATCTGAAAACCAGAATGCTGGCGCTGAAGGAGCATCTTTGACTTAGACAGAAAAAAAGACGAGCTTGAACGCCTGGAGAGGCAGACCCTGGCTCCGGAATTCTGGAATGATGCGGACAGGGCCAAGAAGGTGCAGAAAGAACACGGCATGCTCCAGGATATCATAGTCACCTGGGAGGACAAATGGTCGGAGCTGGAAGAGACCGAACTCCTTCTGGACATGGCCGTGGAGGAAAACGACGCCGACACCGAGCATGAGGTCGCGGCAAGTCTGCCCGGGCTGGAAGAACATATCGCCATGGCCGAGCTGGAATGCATGTTCAGCGGCGAGCATGACGCCAATAACGCCATCATCTCCATCCATGCCGGGGCCGGCGGCACCGAGGCCCAGGACTGGGTCGGGATCATCCTGCGCATGTATCTGCGCTGGGCCGAGGCAAAGGGATTCAAGGCCGATATCGTCGATATCCTGCCCGGAGACGAGGCCGGGACCAAGAGCGTGACCATCATGGTCAAGGGACGGCATGCCTACGGCTATCTTCGCTCCGAGCTGGGTATTCATCGCCTGGTCCGGATATCGCCCTTCGATGCCAGCGGCCGCCGTCATACCTCCTTCGCCTCGGTCATGGTCATGCCGGAGCTGGATGACTCCATCGACGTCGATATCAACGACAAAGACCTGCGTATCGACACCTTCCGGTCCAGCGGCGCCGGCGGCCAGCATGTCAACAAGACCGATTCGGCCATC
>JAJYAX010000248.1 GCA_021779275.1 Deltaproteobacteria bacterium
TCAGATCCTCGGATTACCGCATCGGTCCCTTTGATGTGGAAAATGTCCTGGTTGAGCATCCCGCCGTCGGCGAGGCGGCGGTTGTCGGCGCCCCGGATCCGAAGAGATACCAGATCGTCAAGGCCTATATCATCTTGAATAATGGGTATGAACCTTCTTGGGAGCTGGCGCTGGAGGTGTTCCGGCACACGACGGAGAACCTGGCCAGGTTCAAGATCCCGAGGATCATAGAATTTGTCTCGGAGCTGCCGAAGACCATCAGCGGCAAGATCAGAAGGGGCGAACTCAAGGAAAGCGAGAAGTCGAGAAGGCGCACGGACGAGGGGCCGCGCAACAACGAATTCTTCTATTGGGATTTTCCGGAACTGGGTTCGAGGCAATAGAGGACCGCCCGACCGGCAGGATGCCGGTCACAGGAAGGGCATCTCGATCTCCATCTCTCCGTCGCTGGTCCTGGTCCGTTTTGCATGAGGATACCGGCCCAGGAAGACCTTGATCATCTTGGAATTTTCTGCGAGCACCGTGGCCATGAAGGCCGTGTATCCATTCATCCTGGCAATGTCTTCCAGCACCTTCAGAAGGTGTGAGCCGATGCCCATGCCGTGCAGCTCCTCCTTGACCAGAAAGGCGGCCTCGGCGACATGTTCGGCGACCTCGGCATAGGAGCCGATGGCCACGACCTGTTTCCGCCTGCCGATCTGCCGGAAGCCGATGATGGTCATGTTTCTCCGGTAATCGACCTCCGCCCATTGCTTCTGCAGCATATCCCTGGAAAAGACCCTTCTCTTGTTGAAGAAACGGAAATAGATCGAATCTTCCTGCAGGGAATAATAAAAGTTCCGTGATTCGAATTCATCCGACGGGAGCAGCGGCCGAAAATCCACATGCTTGCCGGTCGGCAGCCTCAGGGATGTCTTATAGTCCTCGAGAAAGAGGAGGTCCTCGTTGGACGGCGGCAGTTGATCGGCAAAGATATACCGTCGTTTTTTGGCCTCTTCGATCAGATCTTCCCGGAATTTCGGATGGGCGATCTGGGCCAGTTCCATGACCCTCTGGTAGATGCTTTTTCTCCGGAGCTCGGCAATGCCGTATTCGGTCACGATAATATCGATATCGCCCCGGGTGGCCGCCACCCCCGCCCCCTCGCTCAGGTGGGGGACGATCCTGGAGACCTTGCCCTTCTGGGCCGTTGACGGGATGACGATAATGGAGAAACCGCCTTTGGACATATTGCTTCCCCGGATAAAATCAACCTGGTCGCCGATGCCGCTGAAAAAGAGATACCCCTTGGAATCGGTGCAGACCTGCCCGGTGAGATCGACCTCAAGGGCGGAGCTGATGGAGATGAAATTGTCGTTACGGGCGATAACATTGGGATCGTTGACGAATTCAGAGGACCTGAAGTAGAACATCGGGTTATTATGGACATACTCATAGAGCCTTTTCGAGCCCATACAGAGGGAGGCCACCACCCTGCCGGGAAGGTAGGTTTTTTTTCTGTTGGTAATCACCTTCTTTTCGAAAAGGGGGAGGAGTCCGTCGGTTATAACCTGGGTATGCAGCCCGAGATCCTTCTTGCCGTCCAGGGTTGAAACGACCGCATCGGGAAGATGACCGAAGCCGACCTGGATGGTCGCCCCGTCATCGACAAGCTGATTGATATAATAGCCGATGCGTTTCACCACGTTGGCGTTTTTCGGGCGGGGAATCATCTCCATTAGGGCCTCTTCATGGAGGACGATATAATCCAATTCATCCACATGGACCAGGCTGTCCCCCCAGGTCCGGGGCATCTGGGGATTTACCTGAGCGATGACCACCTTCGCATTCTTCATGCCGGAAAGGGTGATATCAACGGATATGCCGAGACTGCAGAAACCGAATCTGTCCGGCGGACTCACCTGGATCAGGGCCACATCCAGGCCGATCTCCTTGGAATTGAAGATCTCCGGGATCTGGGACAAAAAGACGGGGATATAGTCGATTTTTCCCTCGAAGGCCGCCTGCCGCATATAAAAGCTGATGAAGAAGAGTTTGATCGAGAACCGGTTCAGAAAATCCTCGTCGTCCATATACCGGGCAAAGGTCGAGGAGAGCATCTGGTAGACGATGATGTCCTGGATAGCCTTGTTGGCCACCATGGCGTTGATCAGTTCCTGGGGCTCTCCGCACCCGGTACCGATAAAGACCCTGCTGCCGTTCTCTATTTTTTTGATCGCTTCCGTCGAGTTGAGAAGCTTGTCGGGGCAATATTCATGAAGATTCATCGGGTATTCCTCATGCGAGAGTCTTGATGTCCGGAACGGGGAGGAAGGAACCGGGCGGGAATCCACAACCGGCCCGTTGGTCAATTGTAGCAGGCCCGGCGGCGGGGAGCAATGTTTTTACACACGGCCGTTTCGATAAAAACTTGACAAGATGATCCGGAGTAGATAAAAAACAATGATGACTGAGCGCTCGTTCAGTTTTTCGGCGGGTGCGGACGAGGCCTCCTGCAGAAGGGCCGAGGCTCTCCGGTAACCTATTTAGATAAAAAGACTTTCACCGGGTTTGCCGGTGTAAACATAACTACTCCAAAAAGAGGTGGGTAATGGGCACGGATGTTGAGATCTATAAACCACGCAACAATGTCAGGGTTGTTACCGCAACCTCACTGTTTGACGGGCATGACGCGACAATCAATATTATTCGCAGGATCCTGCAGGATACCGGCGCCGAGGTCATTCATCTCGCCCATAACCGGTCCATTCAGGAATTTGTCGATGCGGCCATCGAAGAAGACGTGCAGGGCGTGGCCATGTCCAGCTATCAGGGCGGCCATATGGAAGGCTTCAAGTACATGCTTGATCTGCTGCGGGAACGAGGGGCCGGGCATATCAAGGTCTTCGGCGGCGGCGGCGGGGTCATCGTCCCCGATGAGATGGAAGAGCTGCATCAATATGGGGTCACCAGGATCTACTCCCCCGAGGATGGGACCACCATGGGACTGCAGGGGATGATCAACCACATGGTTGAAAATATGGATTTTTCAACCCTCGACCACCATGATCTCGATGTGGGGAGGCTGCAGTGTGACGATAAAAAGACCGTCGCCGCCTTTATTACCGCCGTCGAGGAGGCCAAGGCCGGAGGAAGGGGCAGCCTTGAGGATCTGACGGCTATGATCAAACCGCTGGCCGACAAGCATAACCCGCCGGTGATCGGCATCACCGGGACCGGCGGGGCCGGCAAGTCATCGCTGACCGATGAGCTGATTCTCCGCTTCCTGCATGACATGCCCGATATCACCATTGCGATCATCAGCTGCGATCCGTCCCGCCGGAAGACCGGCGGGGCGCTGCTGGGCGACCGGATCCGGATGAACGGGATCTCGACTCCCAGGGTCTATATGCGCAGTCTGGCGACACGGGAGTCGCACCGGGAGGTGGCTGACGCCCTGTCCGAGGCGATCCAGGTGGCCAAGGCCGCAGGCTTCGATCTCGTCATCGCCGAGACTGCAGGCATCGGCCAGGGAGATTCCAATATCATCCAGATCACCGATGTCTCCATCTATGTGATGACCAGCGAGTTCGGCGCCCCGTCGCAGCTGGAAAAGATCGATATGCTCGACTATGCCGATCTGATCGTGATCAACAAGTTCGAAAAGAAGGGCAGCGATGACGCGGTCCGCGATGTCAGAAAACAGGTGCAGCGCAACAGAAAGGCCTGGTCCATGAGTCCCTCCGATATGCCTGTCTACGGCACCATCGCCTCCAAGTTCAATGACGATGGGGTGACGGCCCTCTACCATGGCCTGGTGGAGACCATCAATGCGAAGATGAATCTGTCCCTCACCTCCCGCCTGCCGAAACCGGAGCAGAAGATTTCGTCGTCCAAGACCATCATCATCCCGCCGGAGAGAAACCGTTATCTGGCCGAGATCTCGGAGACGGTACGGCAATATCACCGGAAGACCAGTGAGCAGTCAGGCGAGGTCAGGAAGGTCTGGCATCTGCGGGAGACCATCGAGCTTTTCACCGAAAAAGGCGAGTCCGACCTGAATATCCTCCTGGATCAGCTGAAAAAAGAGGTGGCGGCGGCCTCGGAGAAGCTGACCCCGGAGACCCGTGAATTGGTTGAGAGCTGGGAGGCGATCAAAGAGG
>JAJYAX010000249.1 GCA_021779275.1 Deltaproteobacteria bacterium
TTGACCTTGTAGTTCTTGGCCGCATATTTGGCAAAGGCGCCAAAACCGCAGCCGATATCCAGGACCTTCATGCCCGGCTCCAGTTTCAGTTTCCGGCAGGACAACTCCAGCTTGGCCTTCTGCGCCTCATCCAGGGTCCTGGCGTTCTTCCAGTAGCCGCAGGAGTAGTTCATTTCCGAGTCCAGCATCCGCCGGTAGAGATCCGGGTCGATGTCGTAGTGGACCCTGCCGACCTCAAGCGCCCGTTTCCGGTCCTGGAAATTCACGAATCTGCCGAGCAGCATCCGGAGAAGAAACCTCTTGTTTTGTTTGACCTTGTTTTCCAGGTCGGCGCGGATGATCCGGGCGATCAACTGGTCCACCTGCTCGCAGTCCCACCATCCGTCCATATAGGATTCGCCGAGTCCAAGCGAGCCTTCCCGCAGCAGGGCCGCATAGACCCTCTGATCTTTGACTTTGATATCCCAGGGATTATCGCCGTCAATGGTGACGCCCGCAAGGTGCAGAAGCTCTGTTACCAGCTGTTTTTCATGGGTGTTCTTCTTGATTTTTAACATTGTCTCCCCCTTTGTCTTCGGTTTCGGCATCGCGGTGATTGCCTTGAAGGCAGCCGCCTGCCGGAAAGAGCAGTCAGCGAAAGAAATGGGCGTACAGGTCTCTGAGGTGTGATCCTGGGGTCTGGTGATGCCGGGAGGGGGGCGGGGAATGGTCTTCCCCGGTTTTTCGGGTGTACGAGTCATCATGATCAAACCTGTAGCCGGCAGGGCCGACGCCATGACCAATTGAAAATGCGGTTTTTCTGATTAAGCTACATCGAGGAATGTAAATCTGTTTTGTGTTATCTGTCAAGAAAGAAGCGGTGCGGAAATCCGAGAATCTTTTGACGGCGGCAGGGTATAAATGCTAAGATGGAATGATTACTGTTGCATGCATCTGAATTCCAACCTGAGAAAATATTTATCAATGCCGATACCTTTCATACTGCCTTGCCGCCTGTTTTTCCGTGAAAAATACTGATCCGATTTTCAGCGGGGCGCAGACGGAAAAGCCATCCATCGTCGGCTTGGCCCGCCTGCTGGGGCTCGTTTCCCCCATCTTCAGGCAGCATCGGCTCCGGATCCTGGCCGGATGCGCCTCCCTTCTTGCCGTGGACCTGATGCAGCTGATCATCCCGCGGATCCTGAAGCGGGGCGTCGACGGTCTGGCGGCCGGGACCTCCTCCGACGGCATCCTGCTTCGTCTGGCCGGCCTGATTCTCCTCATCGCCCTCCTGGTCAACGGGCTCCGCTTTGTCTGGCGCTATATGATTATCGGCTTCTCCCGGATCCTGGAGCGGAAAATCAGGGAGAGGATCTTCTCGCATGTGCTGAAGATGGATGCCCCGTTTTTTGAAAGACATACCACCGGCGATATCATGGCCCATATCAGCAACGATCTGGCGGCGGTCCAGATGGCCTGCGGCATGGGGCTGATTGCGGCCATGGACGCGCTGTTCATGTCGGTTGCGGCCATCGGCTTCATGTTTCATATCCATGTCTCATTGACGCTCTTGGCCATCCTGCCCATGCCCTTTCTGGCCATCTGCACCCGTATCCTCTCCGGCAAGCTCCACAAACGGTTCGCCACGGTGCAGGAACAGTTTTCGGTGATGACCGAATTCACCCGCTCCACCCTTATCTCCGTCAGGTTGATCAAGGCCTATACCATGGAAAAATTCCGGACCCGGGAATTCGATGTCATGGGAAAAAAATATGTTCGCAGCAACCTGCGCGTGGCCATGATCCAGGGCCTGATGTCTCCCATCTCGACGATTACCGGCAATATCGGGATGCTGTTCGTGCTGTTCTTCGGCGGCAGCCTGGTGATCAAGGGCCGGATCACCATGGGCGATTTTGTCGCCTTTATCTCCTACCTCTATATGCTGGTCTGGCCGATGATGGCCATCGGCTGGGTGGCCAATCTGGTGCAGCGGGGGACAACCTCGCTCAGGCGTATCCACGGGCTTCTTGCGGCCGCCTCGACACTGCCGGATGTCGCCAACGGGCCCGAGGGCTTCCTGGAGCCGGTCTTTTCCCTCCGGTCGCTGACCTTTTCCTATCCCTCGTCGCCCGAGCCGGTGCTCACCGGCATCAGCCTGGAGCTGGGACCGGGCATCCATGGGGTGGCCGGACGGACCGGCAGCGGCAAGTCGTCGCTCTGCAAGGTGCTGGCCAGGCTCTATCCGGTGGACGACGGCCGGATCTTCTTCGGCGGCCGGGATGTCAATACCCTGCCGGTTGATTATGTCCGCTCCTCCATCGGCTATGTCGGTCAGGAGCCCATCGTCTTTTCCGACACCATCAGCGCCAATATAGCGTTGGGCAGACCCGAGGCCGGCCGGGACGAGATCGAGGCGGCGGCCCGGCATGCGGCAATCCATGAGGATATACTGACTTTTCCCAAGGGCTACGACACGCTGATCGGCGAACGCGGGATCAAACTCTCCGGCGGGCAGCGGCAACGGCTGGCCCTGGCCCGGGCCCTGCTCTGCGACCGGCCGATCCTGCTCATCGATGACGGCCTTTCGGCGGTGGATGTGGCAACCGAACACGAGGTCTTCGCAGGACTGAGGAGCCAGCTGCGGGAAAAGACCGTGCTGATCGTCTCCAACCGGATCAAGCTGCTGTCCATGACCGACCGGACCATGATCCTGGACGAGGGCCGGATTGTGCGGATCGGGACCCATTCCGAACTCCTGCGGGACAACGCCTTTTACAGGACCATGTATGATAAACAGATGCGCAGGGAAGAGGCCCGGGACAGTGCATGAATGATTTCGGCTATTCAGAGGAGGGCAAGGTTGTCTCCATCGGGGATTTCGGTCTCTGGGGACGCATTCTGGTCTTCAGCTCCCGTTATCGGGGCGCCCTGACCGGGGCAGTGCTCCTATCCCTGCTCGTTACCGTCGCCTCCCTGGTGCTGCCCTATCTGATGCAGACCGGCATCGACAAGTATATCGCAGCCTCAACCCTCCCGGCCCCGGAGAGGATACACGGCCTCCTGCGGCTGGGCGGCCTCTACGGCCTGCTGGTGATAGGCGTCTTCATCCTCTCCTTCTTTCAGGTGGTGCTCCTGGAATGGATCGGTCAGTCGGTCATGCACATTATCCGGCAGAGGGTCTTCAGCCATATCCTGGAGCTGGACCTGCCCTATTTCAACGCCCATCCCACCGGCCGGCTGGTCACCCGGCTGACCAACGATATCGCCAATATGACCGAGATGTTCACCTCGGTCGTCGTCACCGTCTTTAATGATCTGCTGCAGATCGCGGGCATCATCGTCGTGCTCTTTTTCATGAACAGGAAGCTGGCCCTGCTCATGTCGGTCTTCGTGCCGCTCTCCGCCCTGCTCACCCGGGTTTTTGCCCGGCTGGCCCGGGAGAAATTCCGGGCGATCAGGACCCAGCTGGCCAAGCTGAACAGCTTTCTGCAGGAGGCCATATCCGGCATCAGCATCCTGCAGCTCTTCGGCCGGCAGGAGAAGAGCCGGGTCCTCTTCGAGGACATGAGCGGCGAGTATATGGAGCGGAACATGGCCCAGATCCGGCTCTTCGGGGTCTTTATGCCGCTCACCGACTTCATGGGCTCCCTGGCGACGGCCCTGATCCTCTGGTATGGCGGCGGCGAGATCATCCGCAAAGAGCTGACCATAGGCGAGCTGGTGGCCTTTATCTCCTATATGCGCCTGTTTTTCCAGCCGCTCAGGGAGCTGTCGCAGAAGTACTCCATCGTCCAGTCGGCCATGGCCTCGGCCGAGCGGATCTTCGAACTTCTCGACACCAAGAGGACCGTGGCCGTGACCGAGGCGCCGGTAGCCCTGCCGCAGGTCCGGGGCGATCTCCGCTTTGACCGGGTCAGCTTCTCCTACGATGCGGACGACCGGGTCCTCCACGATATCAGCCTCCTGATCCCGGCCGGCAAGACCTACGCCCTGGTCGGGACCACCGGCTCGGGCAAGACGACGCTCGTTAACCTGCTTCTCAGGTTCTATGCCCCGCAGACGGGGAGAATCACCGTCGACGGGGTGGATATCGCCGATATCAGCCCCGACGGCCTGCGCCGGATGGTGGGTGTCATTCTCCAGGATGTCTTTATCCTCCAGGA
>JAJYAX010000250.1 GCA_021779275.1 Deltaproteobacteria bacterium
GGCCGGCAGGCTGATCGGCGGGGTTGCCTATGACCGAATCATGGCCACCGGCTACGGCCGGAGCCTGTTCGAGATCTCCTATGAGTCCCCGACGGTGACCGAGATCAAGGCCCATGCCCGCGGGGCAAGGGCCTTTTTCCCGGAGGCCAGGACGGTAGTGGATATCGGCGGTCAGGACAGCAAGGCCATGGCGCTGTTTGCAAACGGCAGGGTAAAGAAATTCGAGATGAACGACCGTTGCGCCGCCGGGACCGGGAAATTCATGGAGATCATGGCCAGGGCGCTGGGCTTCGATATTGAAACCTTCGGCCGGGAGGCGCTGCTGGCGGAAAGGGATCTGAATATCTCCAGCATGTGTACGGTCTTTGCCGAATCCGAGGTCACCTCCCTGATTGCCAGAGGACAGAGTCCCCGGGAGATCGCCCGGGGATTGCATGCCAGTGTTGTCCGCAGGGTGACCGGGATGATCAACCGGGTGGCAGCGGACGGCAATCTCGTCTTCACCGGCGGCGTGGCCAAAAATCTCTGCATGCGCACCCTTCTCGAACAGAAACTGGGCTGCGAGGTCCTGGTCCCAGATGACCCGCAATGTGTCGGCGCCTTGGGCGCGGCTTTACTGGCCGCAGAGATGGAGTAGGACAATCTGTTGTCCTTTCAGCGGTCGAAGACGAACCGTTTCAATGCCGGAGGGAGCAGTTTTACAGGATACTATCTGCCCGCGCAGGCATTGCCAATGGAGGTCCGTAGGGCACTGGATCTTGAGAGAAATCGAGCCATTGAATCCGGGAACCGTCTGAAGCTCGCCAAGATCAATGATGATTTTTTGTTCAGAGGCGACTAGCTTGACCAGATGGTAAGCAGCCGCCTGGCTCCAGCAGGAGGCAAAGTCTTCGGCCAGCATGTATGCCATGGTGTTGGCCTTATTTTCCAGCATCTCCGCCCACGCATCGACGATTGCAAAATTCTTTCCGGGATCATGGTGAAGGAGATTGCTCCAGTGTAATGGCAGGATGGGGTTCTCGAAATCCCAGATTGGACGGGCGGCCGCCTCGTGCCAGGACACTGGGGCGAGGCCGCGTTCCAGGAGTCCAACGCCGCATTCCCAGGTGATTTTTTCATGCATGGGCTCGGAATACCTGCGAGCCCGTGAAAAAACGGTGACCACGGACCTGATGCCATGCTCATGGAGAATCGCCTGGATGGACTCCCGGCCGTTGCCGAAGCTGTGGTGCAGGGCTGGCGGCAGAAAGAGTCGAGGCAAACCGGGCAGATTATTCCTGGTAAGGAGTTTTGCAAAGGCATCGAGATGCCTTTTGATACTCTCCCTCGGTCGCATCTGGCCGCTTTGGTCATGGAACTCGGAACGCTCCATCCGGCCATTCCGCCAGAATTCATGACAGAGGCCATGGCAGGCGATCTCCAGCCAGGCCTGATGATCTTGAAGGAACCCGGCGGCCTCGTCCAGCCACGGCCCCTGATTGATCCGGTTGTCCCAGGAATCACCCATCCAGGTGGCGCCGGCAACGTCTTTCAGAAGGTTGTCGCGATCCCATTCACCAAGGACCATACCCAAAGCGATGCGCATCTTCAGTCGCCTGGCCAGCCGGGCGAGGGCGCGGTAATCGTCCAGACAATGGCGTCTGGTGAAGCCGTTGCGGAAGGGCTGATTGTTCATTGAGCCGTCGGTTCCCTGCCACCAGCCGACATCCTCGACGACAACAAAGATCGGCATGGGCAGAGAAACAACGAGATCATTTATTGCTGCTTGCATGAGAGCGTCTCTCAAAGACTGATCCAGCGCCTGCGGGCCGGTCCCTCCCGGCGGGAGGTCGAAAGATCCAGGGTCTTCCAGGTCTCGTCGACCAGTGTCTCCGCGTGGGGATCCCAGCTGTGCGGCCGACGGGAAAAGACATGCCATGTTAGCGGCTGCATGGCCGTCCCCCATTGGCGTTTGAAGCGACAGGTTGCGGCATCCGGAGAGGAACGGCCGAAATCAAACCAGCGGCAGCCGTATTCTACGGCAAGCTCAAGCATGGCCCAGTAGAGAAGCATATTCGGACAGGATGGCCGGCAGCGACGCAGGGAAGAGGCCCATGGATTGCAAAGGATAGAATTGTGGATAAAGACGATGGCGGCGGCAACGGGCCTTGCCGCAAGCGATACCACTATCACCCATGGGCTAAGTGCTTGCCTGCCCAGCAACACCCGGAAAAGCTCCGGCGCATGGACCGGCGAGCCGAGGTCCCGCATGTTTTCCGAGAACACTGCATAGAAATCATCGACCCGTTCCGGCCCGCCGATGGCGACCGTACATCCGCAGGTGCGGGCTTTTCGCACCTGGTTACGGACCTTGGCCGGCAGGAGGGTCCAAAGCTCGGCCGGTGATTCGGGCAAGGGGCGGCGGAGACCGGTCTTGAAGGTATGGGGGGCATGAGTCCAGCGACGGGCGGAATCTGTGGCCGGGATTTGAAAAATCGGACCTCCCGCCTGGCGCAGCTCGACATGAACCGCACCGAGATCAGCCGCCAGATCAAGGGCGGCGGTCAGCAGTCTGGTTCCGGTTGCGCAATCGTCGGCGACGATGCCTGCAGCATCGGTATAGGGCAGGGAGATCAGCCGGATATCCCGGGCAGGCGCTGCAAAAAATATCAGAGGGAGAATGCCTGTAAGTGATGTATCCCCGGAGCGACGTTTGGCGGCCAACCGGAAAACCGGGACCTGGTAGACGGCAGAGAGGCTTTCCCCCCAGTCGAAGCGATGGGAAAAGGTTGCGGAACTGTTTTTTTCAGCATAATCATCCCAGGCCGCTGGTCCGGGATTGAGCAGAATTTCAGTCATTTCATCTCCGTCTCCCGGCGAGAAACCCGCCAATATAGAGACATTCTATCACCGGCCTTGTTATCGATAGGAACAAGCAATTTGTAATATCACTCATGCTTATTATACTGCATGCATAAACTTTACGACAAGAGAAGAGGCTTATGTATCTTTCAACCGAACAATTTGTCCACCCCCGTCACTGCCCGGCCATTCCTCCCTATGTCGTGGAAACGCTTTTGGAAAAGGGCAGCGGTGAGCTGAATGAGGATGTGCTCCTGCGGGCGGATGACCTGTTCGGTGTCTTTGACGGCGCAACAAGTCTCGACAGGCGGAGATTCGCAGGCGGCCTGACCGGCGGCCTGCTCGCCGCTCAAATCGCCGCTCTGACCTTTCAGGAAGAAGATGCGTGTCTGGCGCACCTCGCCGCCAGGGCCAACCGTCGCATCCGCAACACCCTGCTCGCCGAGAATATCTCAATGACCGAGCGGCGCCGGCTGTGGTCGACCAGTCTTGCGGTAATCCGCCTGACAGAGGGGCGTTTCGAATACTGTCAGACCGGCGATGCCCTGATTCTGCTCATCCACAACGACGGCGGCTTCTTCCTGGTCACCCCGGAAATCGATATTGATCGGGAAACCTTGCACCTGTGGAAGAATACTCCTGATGCCCGAACAGCCGCCATCCACGATGTCCTCGCCGATCAGATACAGCGGGTGCGGCTGCAGATGAATGTGAGCTATGGGGTCTTGAACGGGGAGCCGGAGGCGGTAAACTTTCTTCGGCACGGGTACCATGACCTGGCCGGGGTGAGCGATATCCTGCTGTTTACAGACGGACTCTTTTTGCCCCGGGAAAATCCCCTTGCCTGTGACGACTGGCAGTCCCTGGTTGACCTCTATCGTCTGGGCGGGCTTCAGGCTATTCGTGATCACGTTCGCCGGTTGCAGCAGGAAGACCCCGCCTGCCGAAAATATCCCCGCTTTAAGCAACACGACGACATAGCCGCCGTGGCCATCCAGCTGCATGGCAGCCCTCAACCGGCCATCGCCTTCTCGTAAGAAACGAGAATCCTTGTAAAGACCCCCTGCCAACTCGACACCGAGGTGATCCGGGAAATCTCCGCCACGGAGGGAGATGGTGCGATGCGTACCCGATCAGCCATGTCGGTAATGGCTGCCGCGAGGCCTGCCTGCAATATCTCCCAATCCTTCGGGTCGGGCCGGTCGATGGTCGACAGGACCGGCAGGTTGACAAAGGTGACCAGATCCGGGCCTGCTCCCGCCAATACCTCCCGGCAACCCGGCAGGTCGGTGGC
>JAJYAX010000251.1 GCA_021779275.1 Deltaproteobacteria bacterium
ATATGCATATTCGTCGGAAAGGGCTTCTGCAAGAACTGCTGTCTTTGGCGTAGAGGTTGTGCCTCTGTTGGAATTACATGCAAAAGACCGGAGAGGCGGATGTCGTCGGTTATTTGTATCTCAGCAAAGATGCGGGTGCGGGACGTGAGGGTATTACAGGAAGCCTGTCCCAACACTTTATAGCAGCAACAGGAGAAAAAGAATGGACGTGTCATATGGCGGCGTAGCAGCAAAGGTTTTCAGGACGGTTATCCCGGGAGAGGTGGGACAGGTGTCCTTGGGGGGACTGATGCTGAGTGTCCTGGCGGCCCTGGATGGCAGACAAACACTCGGGCAGGTGTCCGAAAAGATCGGGATCAGCTCGCCCGATATCAGCCAGGCGATTACCAAACTCATTGACATGCGATTGGTGGAAAGCATAGAGAGACCCGTCTGCATACTCGACCGGGAGTTCATAGACTTTTTAGTCTTCAGGATGTCATTGGCCATCGGACCGCTTGGAACAATAATTGTTGAGGATTGGTTTGAAGATTTAGGGTTCAATAAACATAATTTCCCGTCACTACGGGCGGTCGATCTCGTCAATTATTTATCCCGGGAGATCCCCCGGGAGGAGAAACGGATTGAGTTTAAAGAGGAAATGCTGAGAAAGATAAGAGAAAAAGGGTATTGATCCGGTGATTGAGGCGATACCTGGTACCGACCAGGAAATATGAAGTGTGGTCCACTCTGGCAGGTAAGTGTACGTATAAAAATGACTTTTTTTGCGTAAAAATACCCCACTCCTTCTGGACCGATATACAGGAGATGTTTGGACTATCGGTAACGGTAAGTTGAGAGGCGCGCGATCACGCGCGCCCACTCAAACGCTTAATTATACCATTTTTTTATATATGGTTTCATCTACTTTGTATTTTAGAAGCTTCAAGGCGATTCGATTCTTTAACTAAATAAGTTGCTGTTCGTAGTAGCGTCTCCTCCTCTAATAGGATGTCCCCTTTTATCCGTCCGATTTTTGATCAAATATGTTTAGCAATCTCATCTTTAAATCTATTTTGGGCGATGTCTATATATGTTATGGGATTTTCCCGAGTGATTTTTTCAAACTCAAATTTACGAGAACGCACCTCTAGCAATACTCCAGCCAATTCAACCGTGATTCCCCCGACAACCAATGAAAGTGCTGTTACTGATTGATCTGTAAGCGTTGAGATTAATGAACCAGTTAAAGCGCCTCCCATTATTTTGGATGTTAAAATTGAAGAAATTATGCCTTTTCGAGTTTTAAATCCCCACTCTTTTGCCGTTTTCTGGTAATCAGAAAGGCGTTGGCCTAAATCGTCTTCAACAAAACTTAGACTCTTTCCGGCATAATTCTCGAAGGCAAACAGCCTAAGTCGTCTCAGCGCACTAATTGCATTTGGAGACTTACGAAATTCCAATATGTGATCCCATGATACATTCGTTGAATCAATTATGTTTGTATTTGAAATAGTTAACAATGGATTTTCTGTAACCAGTGTAGAAGAAGGGCTTTGTTCTTGATCTATTAAATCAATAGGCATGTCATATAAATAGTCATGTAAATTGTAATTGCATGCCAGATTTTTTGTTAGGTTTGCCACTGCATTATGAAGTTGTTCTCTTTTTTCATTAGTTACCCCCCATGTTCTTGCTTTATTAGTAAATTGCCAAATAATTTCAGACATAAAGAATTCAAAGAATTTGCCTTGTAAAGACTTGAGGCATTCCATAAAACATTCATCAGATACTAAATTTTCCGGGAGCAATTCGGTTATGACTCGACTGTCGAATAATTCACTCATCATATCGAATTGCTCATTTAAAGTAGCATTTTCTTTAAGAGGAGCGGCTAAAATAAATTCCAGATAAATATTTGCTGGAATGATAGAGTCAAAATAAATAGCGGCATTCTTTAGTTTTCCAAACGAAATAACCTTGTTGCTATACATCATTTCTAACCCTTTGCCTCATTCACATTCTAGTTTTTGATCATGTCGGTATAGCCTGTTATTTACAAGACTTGTATACCATTTCAATGTGAGTGAATACAGAAAAATGACTCCATTCCAAACGATCAGTGCGGAAGCTCCCCCATGGAAAAGGTGTTTCCCGCAAGTCTTACTGTATCATTTTTTTTCTTTTAGCGATTTAATATAGAGTGTTAGCGACTGCATCTCTATGGAATTATCTTTTAGAGCCTGTCCCTTGAGAGGTCCGGTAATGCAGCGATTGATAACGACTTCCAGGTTAGGATTGCTGCCGGCAGCTTGCAGTCCTTTCCCTCCCGGATGGCAGGTGTTGCAGCTTTTTTTGTTATCGCTACCGCCGAGGGCGGAGTCATTAAATAACTTTTTTCCAAGCGCGGCGGAAGGGGCCTCAGCTGCCTGTATATGGTGAGCAAGGAGGGTGCTGAGGATAATTGCCGCTGTGAAAAATAATGTTTTCTTCATTTTTGTCTCCGTTTACGTTTTAGGGTTATGGGCAGGCAGTCGCCGTGCAGGTATAATCTCATTAAAAACGTTATGTTCTCATATTCAACGGTCCTCACAAATCAACACATGGAAAGTGATTTGCGAGAAGATAGGAAACAAAGGTTCACATACTCTTCCTATATCCTAACCTGAAAACCAGATAAGGTGTAGAAAATTTTTTTCCGCCAGTTTCCACGTGAAGGGGATCTGACTTATGACCTTGATATGATCATTAGCCGTTCCGATAGATTGTCTGGTGTTATTCTTCTCTCGTTTAATGAAATCCTGACCGCCTGCCTGCAGGCAACCGGCAGGATTCCGGTCTATTTTGTCACACCTTCGTCTTTCAAGGCCGCAAGACCTGCAAGGTTCATGCTGTTGGCAACCTTCTTGAGCGTATCGATATCAGCTGCCTTGCCGGATATCTTGACACTGAAACGATTGGCGATGATTATGCTGTATTCCCCCGTGCCGGTTCTGGTATCCCATTGTTCATGGACCATTTCTTTCCCTTTCTTATAGGTCTTCTCAAAACCGTTTTCCGTGACATTTTCTTTCTCGACGCCCGCCCAGCTGGCAAGCGCAATGACGCCTTTGGCAAGCCCCATATCGGTGATTTCAGCATCCAGGGTGTTGCCGTCGCTATCCGTATAGGAGGCACGCGCCGTGGAAATTTGCAGGCCCGCCGCTCCGCTTCGTTCCGCGGAAAGGTCGGAACGTTGACGACCGGCAAGCGTATCCGGCAAAAAGGTCTTGATCCGTTCCGGAGCCAGGGTCTCAATTTTGCCGTTGCTCCCCATCGCCGAGGCCATCATCTTGCCCATGGCCTCGCTTTGGGCGGCGCTGTCCCCCGACTTCTGAGCCTTTTCCATATCCTTGCTTGCGGCTTCCATCTTTTTTGTCCAATCGTCAAGCTTACCTCCGGGACTGTCCTTGTCAAATCCTCCTTTTCCTTGCAGATTCATCTGGGATGATGACCGGCCTCCCATCATCCCGGCCCCGCCGGTGATCCCTCCAACCACAGCAGAGATGACGAAACTAAGAATAATCGCCACAATAATGGATACAGCGGTATAGCCTGCGGCTTTTTCCGGAGGACATTTCATGGTGACGGGCAGTCCGAGGTAGAGCAGATAAACGCTATAGACGGAACCGGCCAGAACAATAAGCCACCCCACCCAGGGCACGAGCTGGGCGATGCCCGCGACCCAGGCAGCGGCATAGGCGTAGGCAACGGTTTTAAGGGCCTGCATATCGTCCTTTTTTCCGCCGAAAGACGGCGCCAGCATGTTGACTATCAGCGCCATGAGATACACTCCGGCGAGGGTCATGACATAGCCGAGCACCATGCCTCCGATACCAGCCCCCAGGGCCGGACGATAGGTACCCATCAACGGCACATGGATGCCAAAGACGCTCATTTTAAGAAATCCGGCAACCGGTCCGATTGCCGCCAGCAGTAAAATATACCCCATATAGAGTTCTTGCAGTGTTGTCTGTTCTTTTTCAACAACAGGCCATTCGGTCTTCGGGCTTGTACACATCATTTTCACCCGTTCACTGAGCTTTCCAAAATCCATACTGTGTCTCCTTGTTTTGTTGAGTAACGTAGAAACTGCGTGGGTAATAATTTT